>CAVKKO010000001.1:0-83739 GCA_963656905.1 Bacteroidaceae bacterium
CTTCGGTCGCGACCGCCAGCGAGTCCACGAGCGTCAAGGCCCTCATCGAGAATCCGTGGGGTTACAAGTATGAGTTCATTGACGATTTCATCAATGTCAATGGGACTTTATATGCGGGACAGAATTCCACGCCCGATGACACGACCTCTAACAAGACGGCGCAGTCGGGCTTCGGCACGTCTTCGGGCTGGCAGTCGGGATGCATGACGACAAGCGGATTCTGGGGCATCTCCAACGGGACGAGCGGATCCTCGACGACCTATCAATGCGATTATCGTTATTCAGGATCGTCGACCTATCTCGGCTACGTCGGTGGCGGCTCGGGCAGTGTGTCCAGTGGCTTCGCTGGTCCGTCTTTCCTCTACGCGCTCAATTCCCTGTCCGTCTCGGACTCGGCCTACGGGGCGCGCCTGGCCTTCGTCTTCGACCTGTGAGCGCGTCCTCGCGCGAACCGCACCACACCTAAAGGAGGATATCAACAAACATCATGGCGAGGGGGCGAAGGCCCCCGAGCCGCATCATCAATCACAGTCCAGCCCCGAAAGGGGCAGGATAGGTCTGACAGGAAGTGACGCGCCGTCAGGGGCTTTTGCTCGGCAACGTCGGTGGCAACTCGGACAATGTGTCCAATGGCAACGCTGGTCCGTCTTACCTCAACGCGAACAATTCCCTGTCCAACTCGAACTCGAACAACGGGGCGCGCCTGGCCTTCGTGCCGCAGGCTCCATGAGCCTGTCAAACCCATTCCAACCCGATCCTGTCATGACCTCGGCCCTTGCCGGAACAGAACAATGCTAGACGCGGTTTAGTAGCGCGAGCGAAAGGACGCAAAAAGCATGAAGGCGATATCATGACGAAAAGATTAGGCAACATTTGGGATAAACTCGTGTCCTATGACAACATCAAGGAAGCTTATCAAAATGCTCGCAAGGGCAAGACATACCGCCCAGATGTGAGGAAGGTCGATGCCGAGCCTGAAAAGTACATACTAGAGGTCCAACGCCTGCTCAAGACAGGCGAGTATCACACATCCGAGTACAGGATGTTCGAGATCCACGAGAAGGGCAAGACCCGTGAGGTCGCAGACCTGCCTTTCTTTCCCGACCGCATCATCCATTGGGCGGTCATGCAGGTCATCCACGAGATGATCATGCGCAACCTCATCTCGCAGAGCTACGCCGCCCTGCCGGGCAGGGGAGCGCATCAGGGATTGACCAAGCTCAAGACCTATCTCAAGGACCCTCGCGCTAGATTCTACCTCAAGCTCGACATCAAGAAGTTCTTCCCGAGCATCAGGAAGGACGTGATGATGCAGAAGCTGGAGAAGCGCATCAAGGACGCACGCTTCCTCGACCTCTGCCGTCGGATCGTGTACGAGTACCCTCGCGAGGGCCTGCCAATCGGCAACTACACGAGCCAATATTTCGCGAATTTTTACTTGAGCGACCTCGACCACTACCTCAAAGAGGTCTATCATGTCAAGTGGCTGCTGCACTACATGGATGACTATATCATCCTTGGATGGTCGAAAGCGTGGCTCCATCGTGCGCTCAAGCGCATCCAAGAGGTCATCGCCCCGTGGGGCTTGGCCATCAAGCGCAACTGGTGCATCCGCCCGGTGACGGAGGGCATCGATTGGGTCGGTTATGTGACCTATCCAGACCATTGCCTCCTGCGCAAGAGGACCAAGGTCAGGCTCAAGAGAGCCTGCCGCCGTATCGCTCGCGAGTGGCGCGATGGCAGGGAGCCTGACGAGCATGACCGTGGGACTGTCGCATCTTATTACGGATGCCTGAAATGGTGCAACGGGCATCTTCTTGGCAGACAAACCGTTTATCCTTTGATTGAGAGGCTAAGCATATGCAGATAATGACAACAAGAAGCACAGACAAACTGCCGTCCATCGTGGACGGCCCGACGATGACCCTGGTCAACCGCGACATCCGTCAGGAAGAGCATGAGATGGAGGACGGGACCAAAGCGACCGAGTGGGTCGCTACGCAATACCGCTTCGAGGCCGGAGAGTACTCGATGGTCCGCGCAGGCATCCTGCCTGACGGTGCGGAATGGGATGCGGAGCTTCGCAGGATCGAGAGGTCCGCGATATACGACGATGCGGACGTGAGCATCGCCAAGGCGCAGGACTATATCGCCGCAGGCGCGGCAGGATGGCAGGACTACCTCGATGCCATGAGAGCTTACAAGATGGAGGTCAGACAGACCGTCGAGCAGAAGAGCTTCCCGGCGCAGGTCGAGTATCCTTTGGCTCCGGTCATGCCGGAATGAAACCCAGGGGCTTCGGCCCCTTCCTTTTTTTTTTACAATTCTCTGATTCAGAAGATATCATTTAAAAAGTTTAAAGGGGGCGCATGCCCCCTCTCATAAGGTCTCAGAGCGACACGACGACGGTGTAGGTTCCGGCGATGTTAGACTCGATTCCAACACGCTTGTTGGTGGAGTCGTACTTGGCCCCGGCCAAGACAAGCTCCCCGGTCGACTCGTAGACGGTGATCGCGGACGGGAATGCCGTAACCTCTCCGTCGGTCGTGTACTTGTAGGAGCCGAGGTCTGCATCCTGGAACGTGACTGTGTAGGTCTTCTTCCCCGCAGTGACGGACGCGGACGCGAAGTCCGAAATCTTAGCGGAGGTGAGGCCGGGGATGTCGCTGACCTCAAGGGTCGCTCCGGCGGTGACCTGTCCCTCGGTGTTGATGGTGACCTTGGTGTAGGTGTCTGCAGAAGGCTTGCTGGCCAGCTTGTCGACCTTATTGTCCAGAGCAGTCTGGGTCGCGGTCGAGACGGGCTTGTCGGTATCGGAGGTGTTGTTGACATTGCCGAGTCCGACGTCGGACGCGGTCACGGTCACATTGGCGGACAGAGGGTGCCCGTTGACGGTGGTGGTCTGCGGGACGAGCTTGGCAGCCTCGGTTTCAGTATAGGACTTGGCTGTGGAGATTGCTTCGGACTTGGCTGTGGAAATCAGAGTTTTAACGCCATCGGTCGTGGAATACGAAGAGAGGTCGGTCAGTCCTGCAAGAGGATCCCAGTGTCCTGCCTTGGTGGCCGCATCATCGACGACCCACACGACGTTGGTCCCGGCAGGGTAGCTCGTGGACCCGTCGGAGAACGCATCGGAGACGTTGTAGACATCTCCGTTCTCCTTCTCGGACAGAGCGTTGAGCTCGGTCATGGTCACGGAGCCCTTGACCTTGTACGCAGAGGACAGGGCCGCGGTGACCTTGGAATCGACCTCACTCTGAGTGTAGGTCTCTTCCTTCTTGTAGTAGTTCGTCAGGTTGTCGGCGTCCTTTGTGATATAGCCAGCATTCTGGAGAGTCGAGATAGCATTGGCATTGGTCGAGACTTTGCCGTTGGTCTCGGTGAACTTGTTGTCAATCTGGGTCTTTGTGTAGACGTCATCAGAGTTGGCTTTCTTCCCGATATTCGTCTCGTTGTCGGCGACACGCTTGACCAGCCCGGAGCTGCTGTCGCCGACGGTCATCTTGAGCGATGCGACATCTGCGACCAGCCCGCGGGAGGTATCTCCGACCTTCGCCTCAAGAGCATCGATATCGCTCTGAGCGGTACCCATCTCGCCTTCGAGAGTCTTGATGCGTCCCTTGACGGTACCCGCCGTAGTGTCATCGCCGATAGCGGTGTTGATGGCAGTGATGTCGGTCGCATTCTTCTCGATGCTGGTCTTGTTGGTCTTGATATCTGCATAGAGCCCCGTTGCGTCGGTAGTATCAGTCGCAGCCTTGCCGACGGCAGTCTCCAGGGCGGCGACCCTGGCAGTGAGATTGTTGCCGGACTCGTCGGTGCCGATGGCGTCCTGCAGGGCCTTGACATCTTTGACCAGCCCGCTGGAGCTGTCGCCGACGGTCGTCTTGACGTCCTGCAGAACGGCATCGTCCGCGAGCTTCACCCATTTGGAGCCGTTGTTGTAGTTCAAGCTGCCGTCGTTGAGGGTGACGATGTGTCCCTTGCCCAGCCCCGTAGGGGCGGTGTCACTGTCGATGTTGTCTATGCGCACGTTCTTTATCTGAAGCCCTTTCAGGTTCAGGTTGGTTACGAATTCTTGTCCAGACATGAATTGTTTACCTCGTACCTTAGATGCACGCTGTGGTTTTTAAGGATGTATCATGTTTAGACGGCTGAACACGAACCTATATATAGGCGATAACCGATATGAGATGTGCAGCGTAGTCTGCTTAGTGACACCTAGCCTTGCGACGGACATCCGACCTTTATGCAACCATCCCCGTCGCAGGGCGACCTTCTCCGGCTCAGATCACCAGCAGCGTTCCATCCACCCTCATGTGCGTGGTGACCTTCACGGTATAGAGCGTCGGGCATCTAAAATCGGCCATGAGCATTCCCTCCTCGTCGTTCCAGACCTGCGCTCCGACCACACGGCCCAAATCGTGCCTGAACGACACCTCGAAGGTGCCGTCTTCCACCTCGGTCATCTCGGATGCCTTCCAAGACTTGCTCTTGGTCGCCTTGTACAGCGCCACGACGCCTTCCCATAGGATGTCGGACTCCACGATGAGCTTGCCGTCCTCGTAGAACGTGTCGGGCCTTATCTGCCCCTCTCCGTCCACGAAGCACTGCACCAGATAGTCTGTGGCGTCCACCTCTATCTCCATGCGGTAGTGCGTGCCGTCGAACATGGGCGTGTACTCCACGACCTTGGATGCCGCCTGCACGAACAGCTTCCCTGTCTGTTGCTCGGTGAACTCTATGGTCACAGGGGAATAGTCGGAGATGCTGTTCTGTATGGCATCGCCCTCTATCTCCACGCCCTCGCTGTTGTACGCCTTCACATACAGCGGCGTTCCCGAATCTTGCGTCAGCTCCCAGACCGTGTCGGGAGTGATGAAGTCGACGACTGTGGGGAACTCGGTCACAGTGGACGATGCCACGGTCTTCGCCTTGATGATGTTCACGCACAGCTTGTTCCTGCCGGGAGGCGAGGGGAGCTGGACCCTCATCGTGTTGAGCGTGGGCGAAGCCACCATCGTGGGGTAGACGTACTGGTACGAGCCGTCGTTGCGCATGAAGCTGAACACCAGGTTCCTGGACCTCAGGTTGTGCTCTATCGTGTACACCGTGTTCAAGTCGTCTCCGAACACGCCGATGAACGTGGCGGGCGTGATGCCGACTTCCTGCGTGACCGCGCCTCCGTGCACGGCGGCCCAGCAGACCTCGTCCGTAGGGTGGTGGTCGTTGTTGTCCACCTTGGAGATGTACAGGGCGTCGCCGTAGACCACGACATCCCCGGAGTTGTACATGTAGAGCCCGTTCTGCGTGACCCCTTTCCAGACGCTCACTCCCTCTCCGATGTTCGCCTTCTTGTCCAGCTCTGCGGCTATCGCCTTGTTCTGGACGGGGTTCGTGGAGGTGAGCGACAGGGTGGCGTCGACCTCCACGGGCGGAACGGTGGCGTTGAGCCTGCCGTCCTTGCCGAACTCCAGGTACGTGCCCAGGTAGAGCTTGTCCTGCTTGCCGTCCAGCGCTTGGGTCACCACCTTGTTCTGGACGGGGCTCTCGGAGGACTTGGACAGCTCCGAGTCCACTTTGACGTTCGGCCCTGTGTAGGACACTTTGCCGCCCTCTATCTTGATGTAGTCGCCGCCCGTGAGCGTGTCCTGCTTGTCTCCGAGGAGGCTGTTCACCTCGTCCTTGGTGTACCTCTTGGCGATGTTGGAGCTGGCCTCGCTCAACTGGTTGTACAGCTTCTGCACGTCGCTCTCATGCCTGCGTATCAGCCCGTCCTCGCCGTTGAGGGCGACGTCCAGAGCATCTATGCGCGTATCGAGCGCGACATCGGACTCCTCCAGCATGGAGCGCACGTCGTTAATCATGCTCTTCGTGGCAACGGACACGGGCTTGTTCGCGTCCGAAGTGTTGTCGACGTTCCCCAGCCCCACCTGCGCCTTCGTGACCCTGTGAGGGTTGTCCAGGTCGTCCTTGTGCCTGGCAAGATTATCTTCATCGTCCGCGATGCGCTTCAGGAACGCTGAGGACAAGGATATCCTGTATACCGTCGCGTCCTCGGAAGAGCCGGGAGAGACCATCTCGATGGTGATATCCTCGCTCCCTTCGTACAGGTCCACAAGGTCATGCACGGGCACGATGAGGGGCTCCTCCGCGCCGTCGATCTCGAAGATCAGGGATTTGGATGCGGCATCGTAGTACGCCTTGGATATCATCTGCTCCAGGGGGAGGTCCACATGGCATATCTCCTGCCTGTTGCCGTCGAGCAAGCGCAGGAAGTGCGCTCCTGCCACGGAATCCATCTTCTTGACGTATTCCATGCTGGTGACGGACGCCATGGCGGTCATCAGCGCCGCAGGGTTCGCCTGCGCGGCTGTTGTTGAAGATGCCACAGCCTTGGCTACGAATCCTCCTGCGGTGCCGTCGTATACGATGGCATTGCCGTTGCCGACAGAGCTCTTGAGCAGAGGCACCTGGCCGTACTTGTTGCCCGTGGGCAGGGCGTCCATGCCCAGCTTGCCGTCGTCCGAGAGGGTGGGCACGTTGAGCCACATCTCCTGATATTCGCCTGAGAGCGATTTGAAGATGAGGTCCAGGCCCTGAGTGTTGCCCTCGTCGTTGATGTGCGCCATCTTCTCCACGGGCCTTATGATGGCTTTGGACCTCAGGAACTCCAGAGGGCCGGCCACCGTAGGGGCCAGCGTGGGATTGAATCCGGGATCCTTGCACCCGCATCCGGGCTTGGAGGGCTTGATGCACGACTGCCTGAACGCTATGCCGTCCACCGCAGACAAGATGTACGTGGTGGTCAGCATGCCGTCGGGCATGCCGTTGAAGCTGTCCGCATACTCCGCGGCGACGAACCAGAGCTGGTACTCCACGCGCAGGGAAGGCGCCTGGGAGGTTATCTCGTAGGGTATGGTGAACTCGTATCCCGAGAACGCGGGCGAGCTGTCCTGTCCGTAGACATAGGGGTTGCCGTTCGCGTCGAACACGTTGAACACGATGAACGGCCTGTAGCCCTCCGTCGTGAAATCCCAATCCTCGCCTTCGTTCTTGAGCGTGAACTTTATGCGGGTGCTGTTGGAGTCGAAGACCTGCCCTCCATACGCCTTCCTGTCGGAGGTGATGGAACGGGTCGCTTTGTCGAACGTCCTGTATATTTCCATGGACGTTAATCGACGGGTTGGTTTATAAGGGGTGTGCAAATGTCTTAATTCTTCCTGTGGACCTCGGATGCCCTGTCGCGGCGGTAGCATCCGCAGGACCGCGTCAGTCCGTTGATGAGGTTGAAGCTCTGCACCTGCGTGTAGTTCCCGCAGTCGCACAGGCACAGCCAGCGTGTCTTGCGGCCCTGGTTGGGCGCCCTCTCTATGACGAGCAGGCGCCCGAACCTCTGCCCCGTAAGGTCGATGACAGCGCGCTTCATTGGTTGATGTTGGAGAGTATCTTGCTGGTGCTGGACGACAGGTCCATGGACGCAAGCACGCCCCAGGTGTACTCGGTGGTGCATTCGGGATAGTTGCGGGTGTAGGTCTTCAGGGCGAGCTTCTGAGGCTTCGTGCTCCCTGAGATGTCCGACAGGTCGTTCACATGGACTTCGTCCACCTCGTCCGAGATAGACCTTATCTTAGACACGGGCTCAAAATAAGGCGTCCATGTCCCGATGGACCCTCCCGACCTCAGCTCTCTGAATGTGAATTGGATGGTCTGCTGTGATTCGGACAGGTAATTCATCAGATTCCTTGCGAACCGCCCCGCCTGGTCGTACTTCACAGTCTCGCCTCCATTCTCTTCCATCACGGGATTGCCGTCCTCATCAATGACAGGGTTGCCCTCCTCATCCGTTTTCGCTTCCATCGCCATCCACTTGACGCCGTCGGGCGACTGCTTCAAGGCAGATATAGAATACGTCCCTCCGTCGAAAGTCCCATAATAGTCTCTGCTTTTCTCATCATCGAACGAAGTGTCCTGGGTGGTATAGCTTATCGCCCCTGAGTCGTCTTTCGCATAAACGCCATCTTTCAGGACAGGAACCGAACATCTGATCTTCAAGGCGTTCACGATTGTGTCCGTCCCCTCATCCCCTAGGTCTACATTCCCTGTCAATGCGCCCCCGTAGAGCGACGATGCACTCCCTCTGAGATTCGCATCATCTAAAAGGTCACCGGACTGCGCATAATCTACCACATATGCCTTGTTCTGGGCGAAGAACACCCTCGCCCCGCATACCATCGCCGCGACCTGCAGGATGAACCACACGTTGGTGCCTTGGTCGAATGTGATGAGCAGGTCTTCCTTCACCTTATCCGTGTCTTCAGAGGATGGTGCTGTGTAATTCTCTACAAGGTCGGAACCTGTGAAATTGACCCCGTATTCATTCTGAGAGAGGACGTGCCTTATCCATTCCTGCGGACTGAGGGTCGTTTGATTGTTCAGCACAGACCCCCTTATACGCTCTGCATCGCAATATGCCGTGAGGGTCAATGTGTTGCGGGACAGCTTCACCTTGGTCAGCGTCATGGATGATGTTCCTGTCATGGATATGGTCAGTTTGTTCTTTCCCGCCTTCAGGTCGTTCACAGTGCTGCTCAGAAGTTGGGGATACATGTTGGAGAACTCTTTTCTAGGAATCTCCACCACCGCATACTCGAACGGGGCTTCTGGGCCGCCTGTTATGGTCAGAGAATCGACCAGATTGACATTATCGGAGCTGTCTGACGCGCCCATGCTCAGCAAAACCACCGCATTGCGCCCTGATGAGTCTGTGAGAGTGATTGAGAAGCTCGATCTGGCGTATCCGGGCGTGCTCGGAGCCGTAGAAAGGACGTACATCGAGCCTACATGGAACTCGAAACTCCCTTGAATCGACTCTGGACGCCCTTTAACACATTTCAAGCTGAGGTTCTTCACATATCCAATCTCGGATGATGAGCCATCGGCTCCTCTGATGGGCGCAATGTACGGATTGTCGCTCGCGGGGACGTATGCGAGCCTGTAGCCGTTCGTTCTGGCCTGCCAACGGTCCAAAGACTTCATCAAGAGCTTCGTCCACGTCGGATTATCCCATTTCACCGTGTCATTTGCCGTATTATTGACTGATTCGGGCTGTTTTCTCGTAAAAGAGACAGTAATTATCTTGTAAGTACGCGATTCTATGGGGAATGCAGATTGTTTTGGCTTAGTCACGATGGGCGTGACACTGCAGCTCTTCTGAAAAGTCTCCGAAATGCTCGTCACAGTGCCGAAATCGAAGAGATACCCTGTCGAGGGGTCCTCCAAACGCAGTTTTCCTGCATCATCGCTCATTCGTTCACCTTGAAAAGAAGCACAAGGGCCGCTCCTCCGCCCCCATTGCCCTGATTATCGGGGTCCAGAAGCGAATCTCCCCTATCCCCGGAGCCTCCTCCGCCCCCATAATAGCCGTTCCCGGCAGGAACCTGCCTATCACTGCCCTCTACTGTCGAACCTGCGCCCCCCCTGGACTCATAATAGCCCGATTCGGGCCTCATTCCGGCCTCTGTGTCGAATCTATAGTAGAACGCGGCCGCGCCTCCGCCCCCTCCGCCCCTATACAAGCGCGGATATGAGCCTGTCGTGTATGTCGTGCTGGCCTTCCCCGCCTTTCCAACGTTGCCTTCTATGTTCGGAGACGTGGTCTGGCCATCTTCTTCGGCGCTTCCACCCGAGCAATAGCTGGTTCCGGGGGCACCTCCTGTGCCGCTGTTGAGCACGGTGCCGAATCCGCCTGCTCCGCCCTCCGCACGAACGAATGAATTGCCATCTCTAAGGACTACAGTGGCCTTGCCCTGCCCTCCGTTGGTCCCGCTCCGCTTGGACGCAGGCCCCATGTTGGTTCCAGCCTTGCCTCCTTCGCCTATCGTGATGCTCAGCACAGAATTCTGAGAGACAGATGCGGAGCCCGTCTGCACTTCGCCAGACCCGCCTGCGCCTCCGGGCCACATTATGAATCTGTCTCCCGCGACACCGTCATTTATCGTCGTATGGCTCATCCCCCCTGCGCCGCCTCCGCCTCCAATGGCGTACACTTTGATGTAGTCCACGCCCGAAGGAATGGTGTAATCCTGAGATGATGTGATGAACACCGCATCCAGAGGCCCTCTCCACCTCGCAGTGAGAGTCATAGCCGATGTATACGTGTGCACGCTCCCATCAGGAATATAGCCTCCGCTGTATTCCCAGCCCATGAAGACGTTGCCCTCTTTCACATCAGTCCATTCGTCGGGAAGGGGCACTGTAACCGGGAATCCCTGGAGCACTTCATATGTCGTGCTCAGGGTGCCCTGCGACGTGGTGTTCGTCTTCAACGTCAGCGTCACTTTGGATACTGCGCCTCCAGTCACCTTCATGCTCGCAAGCTGGAGAGGCAGGCTGAAAGAGAGCCTCTGCACGCTGTAGCTCATGTTCAACGAGCCTATCAGGAACACATTGCCCTCTATCGGAGCCACAAGCGTAGAATCTGCGGGGGTGAATCTCATCGTGCATCCTCCTGTCTTTTCTCCGTTTCCGTCGAGGCCGAAGTTCTGCCAGCGGTCGAAAAGGTCTTCAAGATGACGGTACCATTTTCCGTTGGACCATTCGTCGGGGTCGAGAGAGAGGTCGTTGTAAGGGAACGGGTTGACTCTCTCGCACTTGAACGTTATCTTCTCTGTAGCCCCCAGATCCATACAGAAGTTGCTTCTGCATCCATAAATAATGGTCGGCAGCTCTGTGAGGTTCACGTTGACCGACCTCTCTACATCCGTGACTAGAGGTATATTAAGGGTCTTCTTCACAGCCCCTCTCCCTGCTTTAGCAGGATAATTGAATGCCAGCACTAAGTCTCCGTATCCCGCCATCAGAAGGACCCCCTTATCCTCGCCTGCGAGACCTGCTCGTTGACCGTGTCCTTGATGATTGTCTTGAGCTCGCTGTCCGTATAGCCATAGATGTTGTATGTCACGTTGCCACCGAAGGAGCCTATCTTGTCCTCGGGCACGACATACTCGCCTTTCCCGCCCTCTCCGAGGACTTTCAGCGAGCCTCCTGCCTTGGCGGGCACATAGCCCCCTTCGGCCATGCCCATGCCCGTCAGAGCGTCCCATGAGCCCATGCCCGCGCTTGCGGTCAGCAATATCGCCGTAGCTATGGCCGCAGGACCCACTTTCCCTCCGATATCTCCGATTATGCCCATCGCCTGCATGGACATCTCTGCGACCTTCATCGCTATCCACAGCGAGATGAACTCCTTGATATGCGACAGGACGAAAGTGGTCACGGAGAGGATGCTCCTCAGAAGCGTAGCGCCGTTGTTCTCGATGAATCCGCCTATCCACTCCAGAAGGCGTCCGACCTCTTTCGCATACCCGCCCTGCTCGATGAGCAGCTTGCCGATGTTGTTGAAATACTCGCCGAAGAGCTTCACGCCCTGGTTGACGGCGATGGAGAACATCTCTCCCAACGTCTTGCCCTCGAAGGCGTCCCAGAGCTCCACCACCTTGTCCAACAGCTCTGTGGTAGTCGGAATGAGCACCTCGGCCAGCTTGTTGCCGAGGGGCATGAAGAACAGCGTCATTGCAAGGTTGAACAGAGATTCGATGGTCTGAAGAAGCGGTGACGCCGCCTTCATACGGGCGTATATGTCCTTCACTATATCAAAGCCTTTTGTGATAGATGTGGATATCGCCTTCTCCGCCTGCTGGACTCCCGCTGTGAGGAGCTTGCGCTTGTTGTCATCATCTTTGATGTAGTCCTTGAGCGCTTCCTTGATGGACTTCTCGCTGTCCTTGGCCTCATGCTCGGTGTCCTTGTCGTTGGTGTAGTCCAAGGCGATGTGCGCGTTGATGCCAGCATCGTTTATCATCCTCTGGATCTCTTCCAGAAGTTGCTTTATCTTCTCCTTGTCCACATCCGGGTCGAGGGTGACAGGCACGGAGAAGCCGCCGTCTGCCATCAATCATCACCTTTGAAGAGCTTGGACAGCAAAGAGTTCGCCATCAGCTCCGCATCCATCTTGCGGAGCGCCATCTCGGTTGCGAGGAGTATCTGGATGTCCGTCATGTTCATCTCCATGAACTGCTCAAGGGTGCCGCCTGCCCTCAGGTATATCCCGTAAGCCAATATCATCGCCATGTCGTCGGTGTCCACGTTGCCCTGGACGACAGCCTGGTCGAACAATATCAGTCCGAGCTCTCTGTCGGGCTCCCCTGAGCAGAGCCGGGCAAAGGGTCTTCTCTGTCCTCCTGAAGACGTTTGATGTTCTCGGTCAGGTCCGTCCAGAAACGGGTCGCAGACCCGTACTCGTTGTCGTCCATCTTGTCGCAGTAGTCATAGAAGGCTTTGAGGTTGTTCAAATCGCGCGGGAACGGTGCGGACTCCACGAACGTGAGCACAGTCAACGTCTCCACGTCTCCCAAGCTGGATTCGGTTACGTTGATGGTGTTCCCGTCCACCCTGGCAAGGCGCCCGATGGCATTCTCAGCCTGCTTGCGCCTGGTCAGGCGGGGCTTGCGGAGCACCACGATGCCCTCCATCCCGTAATCTTTCATGTCCATGCTTATGGAGCCGTCTATTCCTGCCATGTCGATTCCTCTGCTCACTTCTGGTAGCCCAGGTCCGCCGAGCCGTTGACTATGGTCATGGTGAGCTTCCTGCACTTGGATGAGCTCATCTGGTCTATCAGCCTGGACCCGTCGCCTTTCTGCCTTGTGAACGAGTTCAGGATGACATCCTCCATCTTAAACGTCGCGGTGTTCTCCGATGCGGATATCGCCTTCTCGAACGACCCGTAGTTGTCACGGCATTCCGTGAACGCGGCGATGGTCACTTCGGGCACGGGAGCTTTGCGCTTGCACATGAACTTGTATTTGTTGCCGGACACGTTCGTTGTGGTCTTCCCTCCGCCGAGGACTCTTGCTCTGTATCTCTCGAAGTCGTTGGCATAGGTCGTCATCCCCAACTGGATGTCGCATTTGCCCGAGTAGAACCCTACGGGCATGGAACGGCAGACGGTGTAGTTGGCCGCTGAACCGATATCCAGGCCCATTGTGAGAGATTCCACATTGGCCACATAATTGTCCTCTAAAGCGTCTCCCCAGAACATGCAGGAGAACTCGATGAGCTGGCCATCGTAGTCTTTGTAGAGCGAGCTGTACGTCCCGAGCTCGGTCTCCTCGTCCACGTAGAATCCGGACATGGTGACTGTCATCCTCGACGCTCCCGATGAACGGGAGAGCCTGATGCTCTTGGCCACACAGCCTTTCAGGGTGAACCTCTCGTCCTTCCCTCCGTTGGACGTTATATTGTTCAGGACCACGCCCTGGATGACGAACGAGCCCACCCTTTTGTTGTTGGAGATGGAGAACACATGCTCGTACTTGCCGTCTGCTAGGGTGTTCACCTCGACCGTGTCGAATATCATAGAGTACAGCCCCAGATGCTCATAGTCCATGGCGAACGACATCTCCCATGAGCCCGAGAACTGCCCGTAATCGACGGTGTCGAAGAACTTCGATCCCTCGGAGAAGAGCTCGGTCGTGGATATCGTAGGCGTCGCCTGCAAGAAGAAATTGGGCGGCAGGGCGAACCACCCGTCGGAATCGACAGTTCCCGAGCCGAAGCTCGACTCCTTGCCGACCTGTATGGATTGACGGACTCCTGTCATTCAGAGCCCCCCTTGATTATCATCATGTTCCTGAGAACATCCCGCAGGTTTATAACCGCTACCATGGACGGGGATGTGGAATCCCGTGAGCTTGATGTCGAAATTGTACGAGTACCATCCGTCCGCGTTGTTGTCCGGGCGCTCGCTCGTCAGCTCCAGGAACGTGTACGGGCTGATGCGTCTCATAGACCTGCGATGCGCCAAGAGGATGGATTCGATGATGCGCGCCCACGCGAACATGAGGTCACGGGACCTGCAAGACAGCTTGATTCCTAAGCGAGGCGACCTGTCCACCGTACGGTAGTCGGTGTCGGATATGGTCTTCTGCGATGACACGAGATAGACGAATATCGTTCCAAAACGAGCGTCCATCATATATGCCTCCCTCTCGTAAACGAACGTCGGACGGGCCTGCCCGGGCGTATCGGGCCATTCCCTGCTGAGCAGGTCGCAGATGAGCTTCGCGTCGTCTCCCACATATATGTCGGGATGCGACTCTGTTTCAGCTACGTGGTCGATCATGTCAGCACCCGTACATCGACACGACGGACGATGCCCTCTGATACGAGCCCCATATCTGGTTGGCCTCTTCCTGCCATGACTTGACCATGTCCTGCCTGACGTTGCCTAGGTCTCCGCCCTGTCCGACCTTTATGAAGAAGGGCTGTGTCTGCAGTATCTGAACCATCGTCATCAGCGTGCAGAGCCTCTTGATGGCTTCGGGCGCGGGCTCCTCGCTTCCCCACCTGTACGTGAGCCTCAGCGCATCATAGCGGGGCTGGAACAGGTTGGAGCGTATCTTGAGCCTGCCTGCCTCGGAATCGGCCCAGAATCTAGGCGTGCAGTCTGCGGAGTCGGAATCGCTGGTGGGAAGGTCTGTCATGTCGCGCCATTGGCCCATGAACGTGCGGAACTCTATCTTGTCTCCTTTAGCGGCATCGAAAGCGCGGAGGTCGCGCTCCAACTGTATGGTGTTCCCTCCGCGCAGATAGAAATCCCTCCGCCAGGTGTTCTCGTCCTTCTCGTACACGTCTATGGAGACGATGCGGTTGACCACGCGGTTCTCGCGCCAAGACCTCATGAGCCTGCGGTCGATTATCTCGCTGTTGGCGCGTATCATGCGTTCCACCTGCTCGTATGAGGGGTGGCTGGAATCGTCGAACATGAGGGTGCCGAACCCGTTGGACGGGTCGGGCAGGTCCATCGCCTGCGACACATCGTCGGGCGAACAGTAAACTTCCGTGCCGCTGGAATCTATCATACAGCCATATAAGCGTGGGATTTATAAAAGGTAAGTCGTTTGGGCGCACATCAATGAATAGCTGATGCGCCTTTGAGGGCGTTGTCGATGACCTCGCGGAACGAGTTGAAATCCTCCTCCGTGAAGGTGAATTCGTGATTCTTCTTCCCGCCGCCGAACGTCAGCTTGAAGCACTTGTTGCGCGGCTCCTGAGGGTCGATCAGCACACAGATGGTCACGGTGTCGGTGCAATCGCGCTTATTCCTTCCGAACATCGCTCGTCATCCTCGCCTTCGTCATCCTCGTAGTCTTCGGGATGAAAATCCCTGTCGCCCGCCTCCCAGCCTTCTACGAAGACTGAATGGTCGAATATGGCTCCCGCAAGACGCTTTGCATCTTCGGGCGTCATAGAGACGGTCAGCACGTTGCCCTCATCCCAGACGTCCCTTAGACACAGGATGTAGTGGCATGCCTTCTTTCCATTCCATCTCCACCCGCGCCTCGCTTCAAAAATCACGCCCAATTCGCCAAATTTATATTCGTCTGATGAAAATTCTGTGCTCATATCTTCACCTCATTGTCTATCTTATCCAGCACCGCCATGGCATCATCCACAGACCTTACGACGGCGTATATCCCGCCTGCGGCCTCTATCTGCGTCCTACGGAGCTTCTGCACGTCGCTAAGCCTGCCGACAGGGGTTTTGCCCTCCATGCCGACGAACCTGCCCTTGTAGCAGATTATCATGTCGGGGTCGCCCGGCTTGGCGAACGTGCCCTCAGGGACCAGCGACCAGAAGGCTCCGCGCTCCTTCAGGGCTTCACGGATAGCTTTCTTGATACTGGCCTCTGCCTGCGTCAATCGTCACCCCCCATCATGGACATGATGTGCTTTGCCGTCTCTTCCTTGCTCATAGAGCGTATGACGATATCGAACAGGTCTTCGCATCTCTCATTCTGCTCAGACAGGTCCTTGATGATGCGCGACGGGATGTAGATGCAGACGGACTTGCTGCGACGGCACGTGCGCCTGATGATGGTGGTGTGCTTCTTCGTCCTGCGGTTCCTCAGGAAAACCCTGAAGTACTCGTTCTCCCCGACGCCCCATAGGTACGGGAGGGTCACATACGGCACGCCTGTCGTCAGGTATTTCACTGTAGTGTTCATGAAGAACAGCTCGTAATCCATTTCGGCACCTCTTTGGATGAGGGGCATGCGCCCCTCGGTTTCACTCCTCTGCGGGCTCCTCGACGGCCTCTGCGGACTCGTCATCGGTCGCGTACTGCTCGATGGACCCGAAAGAGTCCACGATCTCTCTGGTCACAGGCTCGAACTTGTAGACGTTCGGGTAGGTCTTGCCGTTCTTGGCATCACGGAGGGTGACCTCTGCCATGACCACGCCGCCGACGATATCTTCAGGGTTGGGGATGCCGATGCACTTTCCTGCGAGCGCGGTCCCCAGCGAGGCGACGGTTCCCATCTGCTTCCTGTTGGTGAGCTTCGGGGGGATGCTGTCGTCGTTCGCGTCCGCGAAGAAGAACATCAGCGAGAACTCCGCGTCGTTGCTGAGGGAGTGGAACCTCACCTTGTACCTCGCGTTGTTGCCGTCGTAGGAGGCGTCCAGTATCTGGAGGTACTGGAGGCCTTCCTCGGGCAGTTTGAATTCTCCTCCGACGTCCACGTCGCTCAATTCCCATGTGTGCTGTACGAATGCCATTTTTATTCACTCTCCGTCGTTGTCATAAGCGGTTTTGTAGAGTTTGTCCGGAGCATCGAGCCCCATGCGGTAAGTGTAGCAGTTGATGAAGTGCGGCTCCACGCCTTTAGGAAGACCTTCAGCCAGGTCTTGGCGGCTCTCGAAGCGGACAGAGTAGTAGTCTTGGTTGTCCCACCAGATGTGCTTGCCTTCAGCCCATTTCTTCTTATTTTCATGCACAGCCATATTCACCTGGCATGTATAGTGCCTGTCGAAGAACGAGTTCAAATCATCCGTGCTCTTGTCCATGCTCCACGGGCGGCCAAGATGAGAAGCAATCATTATCTCCTCCCCGCATACGTCGCACCTCATGAACATCCTGTTGTTAGCCATCTCAGTTACCCTTCAGCTTGAGGGATGCCACTACGGTCTCTTTGGTGTACTTGGACGGGTCGATGCCGTCCGCTTCCAGCAATGCCTTGTCGATGGTCCTCCTGACCGATGTGGACAGGCGAGCGGTGCAATTGGGAGCTTCCAGCGTGGACAGGTCGTGGAACTGCATGTACTCCTTGACCTGCGCCTGCATCGCATCCCTTGCCGACATGAGGTCGTTGTACGACGCTTCCGCGACCTTGACCTTGTAATCCATGTCCGCGAGCTTTGCCAGCTTGCCCTCCATGTCCTCGATGGTCGAGGACAGGTTCTCCAAGTGGCTGTACAGCTCCACGTCTCCGGGGTTGTCGGGGTCCATAGGGGGCGTGACGTTGTTCAGGATGTACTCGGCGTACCATTCCCTGACCTTGTCCATGCCCTCTCTGACCTCCTCTCTGTTGATTCCCATCTCGAACAGGCTCACGGTGCGCGAGCTGGGCACCCACGACTGCGGGTTCGCGTATGTGTTCCGGTCCACGATGCCGAGCCCCACATACGCCATGTTGCGGCGTGTGAGGAACTCGTTGTACAGGGCGACCTGCCAGAAGTAGTATTCGGGCACGCCGTCTCTGTCGGCCTCTGCCCACGACTCGATGTTGGCGGATGTCTTTATCTCGAGGATGAACTCCTCTGCGGTGTCCCCGCGCTTGCGCATGACTATCCCATCAACGTGCCCTGCGAACACATCATCCTCGAAATCGGACACCCACGAGTCGTGGTCGCCCTCGCGCTTCTCGAACACCTGCTCGGCGGCGAGGAACAGCCCGTGCTCGGGGTAGGTCCTGTCCAGGTAGTCTATGACCACAGGCTCCAGGGCCTTCCCCGTCTCCACGGCGGGCTTTCCCGAGATGTCCTCCCTGCCCAAGCCGAGCAGGGCGCAAGCGACCTGGAAGGGCGAAGACCAGGGGGACAGGCCGAGTATGCCTGCCATGCTGGTCCCCGTGACCTTGTTGTGCACCGTCCCATCCGTGCGGACAGCCCCGTCGGATATCTCATAAGAGCAGGTCGGCGCCAGGTACTTGCGTGCCACTCATACCACCTTGTCGAACTCGGCGATGAAGTCCACCGCCTGCGCGGAGGTGCCTACGGCGGCCCTGCGGGAGCTCATGTTGTTGTACGCTTCCGTGTCCACCTTGCCCTCCTCGAGGGCGGCATCCCATGCTTCGGTTATCTTCTTCATGGTGTTCATCTGGATAGGCGTGGGCTTCTTGTCCGTGGAATCCGATGCGACTGGCGCGACAGGCTTGACCGGGGCCGCAGGCTTCACAGGAGAGACGGGCTTGGCGGGCGCGGCAGGCGCTGCGGGCTTGACCCCCGCATCCAGCACCTTAGACCTCATCTCGACCTCCTCTATGGGAGTCCTGGTGAATATCTTGGGCACATCGGGGAGCTCCTGGCTCGCATCGACTGCATCCGGGTCGAACCCCTCGCTGAGCAGGAACGTGGTGGACAGCCAGCTCTTGAGCGCATATCCCTGCGCCTTGGCGATGGCTTTGTCTCCCGAGTCTCCCGCCTCTCCGAACACCACATACTCCATGCTGGAGCCTGTGTCCACGTCTATGACGGACATGCACATCGTCAGCGTGACATGCTGCGACATGTTGCCGATGGCGGGCCTGAACTCCAGGTCGGTGAACTGAGGGGCGATCTCTAGGCCGTGCCTTGAGAACATCGACCCCATCTGCCCCTTCATCTTGTCAATGGACAGGTACGGGTACCACTTGTTCTTGTCCGTTCCTATCTTCATGACCCTGTCAGGGGTCCAGTCCAGCTTGGCGACATCCACTCTGACCTTGTTGAGCTTCCTGAGCACGGGCACAGAGTCCATGCACAAGGGGCAGTCGGGACATCCGTCGCATTCGTCGCATCCGTTCAGCGTATCCAGGATTTCCTGGGCTTCTTCTGTCTTCGCAGTCTTCTTCTCTGCCATGAGTGACACCTCCTTTCGGTGTTGCACCTACATACATTTGATAGTATATATGCATTCCCACGATAATCAGATTGAGTAATCTGCGAGCATCTGGGCGGTCACGTCTACCCCGTTCAGGACGTCGTGCCAAATCTTCTCTTCCGAGGCTTTCTCGGTGCTCAGGATGATATATCTCGCCTTCTCGGTCTGTCCTTTGCGGTAGATACGGGCACGGGCCTGCGTCAGCTTCACCACCTTCTGGCAGGGCTCGAACAGCACCATCGTGTGCGACGCGAACAGGTCCAGCCCTTCTCCGCCGGCTTGATACTGGAGGACTATCGCATCTGCATCGCCGTACTGGAACTCCATCCAGGTCGGCTCGCCATGGCACCTCCCGTCGAATATGACCGTCTTCCTGCCCATCTCCTCGGCGATACGGGCGCATCTGTTCACGGATGCGGTGAAATCGCAGAATATGACCACCTTGTCATCGGTGCCCGCCAGGATGTCCGCCAATGCCGCGTCCTTGGACGTCTTGAGGAGATGGACCTCCCCGTCGCTGTCCTTGTAATGCCCGGAGACGATCTGGCGGAGCTTTATGGCGAAGCTCCCCGCCACCAGAGGGTCCAGGTTGTAGTTCTGGACGACCCCCTTCTTGATATCGTCGTAGACCTTCTTCTCGACGAGCTCGCACGGGATGATGGTGTCGGTGAACCCGGGCATGTCCACACAGTCTTCCAGCCTGGCGAATATGCCGTACCTGCAGATGATGTCTTCGCATTCCTTCTCACGGTACGACTTGGGGTTATGCCACGGGTCCGTCTCCGTGACGAGCTGATGGCAGAAGTCCGTCCAGTTCCTCCACTGGTGCGGGTTCAGGAACTTTATCTGCCCGAACAGCTTCTGCCAGTCCTTCCCGGAGCCTTTGGCGGACCCGGACACGGGCGTGCCCGTCATGATGTAGCGGCGCTTAGCGAGCTCTGCCAGCTTCAGGCATGCCTTGGTCTGCCCGCTGCTGTGCCCGCCCAGCCCATGAGACTCGTCGATGATGATCGCGTCCCAGAACCTGTCGACGAACGGCGCAAGGGCCTTCACCGTCTTGGACTCCGTGGTGCCGTCCTTCTTCATCATGACGCTCTTCTCAGACTTCCACGTCTTACGGTACGATGTGACTGTGACCGCCTTCTCCAGCGCGGTCACGTCCTCTCTGGTCACATCCTCGAACTGAATCATCTTGCGTATGGCGGCGTTCCAGTTGCTCACCAGCGAAGCAGGGCATATCACGAGGATGTGTTTCACCTCTCCGCGCCTGAGGGCGCGTATGGCCCATGTGAGGGCTATAGCCGTCTTGCCCGTTCCCGCTTCGTAAAAGAGCGCCATCGCATCCGTGCTCTCCATGCATGCCACGGCGTACTTCTGATGCCGCATCAGAGGGAACTTACTCGTACTCGTCATACTCATCCGCGCTCCTGAGGTCCAGCATGCCGCTCTCATAAGCCTCGTCGCAGAACACCCTCGCAGATGTGTTGCCGACGCCTGTGCGGAACGATTTCTTGCGGGTGTTCAGCCCGAACTCGTTCCTCAGGTACTCGGTGAACTTGCGACGGGAGACGGGCTTGCCGCCCGACTCGCGCACATAGTCCGAGTACACGTAATATTCGTCGGACACCGCCCTGTCGCGCAGCTGCCTTCTGACCTCGGACGGCTCGATGGAGCCGTACATCGCCAGCAGGTAATCGTCCATCGGGTCCTGCGCCCTGAACGCCGTGAGCTCCCTCTTCATCTGCTCGGAGGGCTTGAACATGTTGCCCCTCTGCAAGAAATCCAAGTACCCCTTGAGGGCGCGATTGACCAGCCATGCCTGCGCGTCCTCGGACGTGAGCTTGTCGTAGACCTGGTCGGTCCATTCCTGCTTGGACCTGCAGGGCATGATGTACAGCCTTCTCAGCATACCGGAGGACGTGTCGTTGAAGTTGGGAGGGGTGTTGGTGACGAAGAGGAGCTTGGCGGTCGGTATCATGTCGAAGGGCTGGGAGTTCTTCCTCTGAACGGTTATCTTCTGCCCTTCGGCGAGCTTCTTGATGAGCTGCCCGTCGGCGACGTTCTGACCGAGCTTGACGCCCGCCCCCGTCTCCCCGCAGACGTTCAGCAGCTTGCCGCACATCTCCGCGGTCGTGAACGTGGCGGATATCTGCGCCAGGTCGAGGTTGGATATGTTGTCCACGCCCATGACCGCGGTGATAGCGGTCTGAAGCGCGGATTTCCCCGTGTTCCCGGGGCCGTAGATGACGAAGATGGCGGGGATGGTGATGCGCTCCGAGAAGAGCATGTACCCGACCATCTCGAAGAAGAAGTCGCGCGTGTCGGGGTCGCGGATTATCCCGGCGTATGCCTTCTCCGCGACGGGGCAGGAATCGACCGACGGACGGTATTCTGTGCCCAAGATATGCGTGATGAAGAGATGGTGCGTGAACGGGAGGAGCAGGTCCTTGTCCACATTGTAGAGCCCGTTCCTGAACGGGATGAGCGTGCCCTCGTACCTGTCGTCCTCCAGGAAGGAGTCGGGGCATGGTATGTCATCGGCGGTGGCGTGCAGCTTGACCTGATGGACCAGGTCTCCCAATGCGGTGCGCGTCAGGAACGACGTTCCGCTCTGGCTTTCGACCGCGCTGTTGATGAGCCTCTGGACCTCCAGGTCGGTAGACTTGCGGTAGATGCATCCGTCGAAGATGTACGCCTGGTCTCCGTCGTAGACCACCCTTTGGGAGATGCAGTACCTTATGACCTCGCTGCGGTCGAGGACCTGCCCCTTCTCGGTCTCTTTGAAGAACTCGAAGTCTTCTGTCGTGAGCGTGCACGGCCCGACGTAATGCGCAGATTCATCGATATCCTTGCGCACCACGTCCCTGAGCCTCACATCGCCCTGTTCCAATGCCCCTTCGAAATCGCCGCGGAGCCTGTCGCACGTCTCCTCGTAAATCTGCTTGCGCTCCTCTTCGAAGCGCTCGAGCATCTCCTCGGGAGGGAACATGTCCACGAGCCTGTCTGCGGACCACTTGGGGTCATTGAGGTCGACGGCTTCGCCGTAGGGCGGGATTGAGCTGGTTGTGTTCGTCATGGGATCACTGCACCTGCAACACGCTTGACGATATATAACGATTGCGCGATTTTCGGATTTTGAAAGCCGGGCAGACCATTCTTCAACTGTGTGGTATTTTTGTGGTATCTATGTCTGAAAGTTCCTACCTACGTTTTGGCGACGAGAAGTTTATAATGATTCCGATAAAATCTGAATTGTTTATATTGAAAACAGCTTTGAAAAAATGTGGTACGTAAAAAATCCGCACTACGCGTAGCGCGCGCGTAATTATTAGGCGCGCGTAATAATACTCGCGTAATAGTACGTGCGTAATAGTTACCCGCGCATTGGCTCCTCAATAGGTTTTTTGTGTACCACATTTTTTTTAAACTGATTTTTATTTAAAGGACAAGGATTTTTACGAAAGTTATATAAGCAAATCGTTGCCAAAACGTATGCCAAAACAAAATGCACATTTTTGTACATTTTTTTTAGGGGTGTTTTTTATTTAAAGAATCGGAATCTTTGCGAAATCATTAAATAAACTTCGTGGTACGCTTTGATTTTAGGACTATATAGCTTAAAGGTATACCCCATGGGGTATATTTTGAAGAAAAATCAACAATTTCTCATCGATGCCCGATCGGGCCGAGAGCTAACGATATATATTGTCAGAGTATATCCCTATAGCATGACCAGAGAATCCGCGTTCAGGAAGCTGAAGCACGACATCGACACCGGGGCTGTGAAGGACGGCTCCGCCCTGCCCCCGAGGTACACGTTCGAGGAGATCGCCTTCCTGTTCTACGAAGGCATCATCTACAGCACGGGCACGCAGTTCCGCGTCGCCACCGACATCACGGGAGATTTCTCCAAAGCGGAGCTGCACAGGGGCTCCCTGTTCCCCCGGACCGAGCCCGGCGGCTCCATGTGACCTTTAAATAGGTTTATATAGAGCTACCGCTATAGCTGAATGCAGTCGGCGATGGGGATCACTAATTTGTCGCCGACTCTTATCCATATGGCCGGGCCGAATCATGAGATTCCCAGCCTCCTCTTCTTCTCAATCCAGCTCTTTGACTGTGCATCCCTCCGATTCGAGCATCTCCCTCACCATGTCAGGGTCTCCGTCCACAGGCACTATGACCAAGAGCTTCGTTTCGCCGTTGAAGGCGCCTACGGGCGCGCCGGAGGCGACAGGAGGCTCGGCAGGTGTCTCAGCACCTTCCCACACGGGAAGCTCCTCCATGGGCTCGATAGGGGCCAAAGGCTCGAATCCGTAGTTCTCCCAATCGGCGGTGAGACGGGTCATCTCCGTCCTGAGCTTGTCGATGTTCCAGAAGCTCGCCTCGGCTATCTTGTTGTCGATGAGCCTGAACTCGTCTATCTGCTGCTGGCTCAATGTGTCGGCGATGATGCAGGGCACGAGGGGGGCCATCTTCTGCCCCTGCTCGCCCCACTTGCCGCAGTCGCCCTCTTCCAACAGTGCCAGCGCGGCTTTTGTGCGCGTGTGCCCCGCGACGATGACGCCGTCCTTGGAGATGATGACAGGCGACCAGAAGCCGAAGTCCTTGATGGAGTTCATCAGGTACGGCACGGCGTTATCGTTCTCTCTCGGGTTGTCTTCGTAGGGGACGAGCTCGGAAGGGTGCTTGTACACCACCGTCTGCTTCATCTTTTCCACCTCGGAAGCTCAGATCCCTTTCCCTGTTCCGATATGTTGGCCATAGGCATCCTCTTTTCATGTTGCAAGACGTTCGTCGATTTTATAAGTTGCCTCATTGTCCACTCATCTCGTTTTCATAGTGGCTCTTCTCCTTGCCCTTCCTCTTTTCCTTAGTCCGCTTCATATTCTTTATTGCTTTACGACCTTCGCTGATGGTTCTCAATTTAAGACCGGCCTCAGTCGGCGATTCTATCCCCGACTCATTGGAATATCTGTTGATGAGCTGATTCACTAGGCCCATGTTGGATTGCAGGTCTTTTACACCATCGATCGCGCAATATATGTCCTCAAGAACCTCCATCCTGCTTTCTTTAGGCTCATCCTCCAAGTTGCGCAGCTTCTCCTCGACCTTCTTCCAAGACCATTTCTCGCCGTAACGTGTCCATGTCTTGGAGCTCCTCTTGGCGTCTCTGTCGCCGTTGGAGGGCTCATCAGGGAGATTGCCGGGATCATCTGGACCCGATGTCGCCATGCCCTGAAGCTCGTTCTTCGCGGTCTCGTAATCTTGCCCCGTGAGCTCCTTATATGCATTGGTGATAGCGCCCATAGCATTTGCACGACCTGTTCTTGAAGGCAGATTCACAAGGGTCTTGAACATGGCAGAGAGGGTCGCTTTCTTGTCTTCGAGCGGATTCTCGCTGCCTGCTACCCTTTCTACAGCCTGTTCGAATGTATCGAATGTGTATTCCGTGCCGTCATGCGTGAACGAGAACGGTTCGTTTTTGCGGCCCTGCGGTTCCTTCTTGTTCTTCTTCGGCGGCTTGTACTGCTCCAAGTCATTCCATTTCTGACGCGCTTCATCGCTGTATGGACGGATTATGCGGCCCAGGTAATCTGTGAACGCTTCGGATGCCTTGAGCCCCGCATCCGTCCGGCCCAACTCGGGGAAATCGTATAACAGACCCTCATCCTTCAGTTTGCCCATCACATAAGTGCCTATTTTCTGAGCATCTTCGCGTTTAAGGTCCGTTTTTCTGTATTCTCTGCCGTCGATGACCTCCCCCAAGCCTTTGATGAACTCTTTGCACAGGGCTTCCGTCCTTTGGACGATGCCGGGCGAGACAGATTCCAATGCTTTGGCTCTGTCTTCAGGCGTCTTTTGCGGTTTTCCGGTATCGAAGAGGGCCTTGAGCTCTCTGACCCGCTCTTTCTGGTGCTCGACCAAGGGGGCATTGAGCTTTTTCAGTATCGTGCTCTTTATTCCTTTTACGTTCGCCCCGGAGTAGTCGAACTTCTTGAGGTAATCGTCCAGGGCTTTCTCCTTGACCTCGTCAGGGTCGAACCCGTATTGGGCGTATTCCCCCTGAGGGGTCTCCACAAGGTACTCCTTCAGCTCGGCGATGGCTTCATCGCGGCTGTTGTCCAGCCTGTCGTAGAGGTCCTTTATCGGAGGCTTCGACTGCTTTGAAGCTATCTTGGCTTTGATGTTCTCTGCAAGCTCGGACAGCGCATGAGATGAGTTCGCATCTTTCAATATGCCGTCCAGCTTTTCGGTGTAGCCTTTCAGAGTGGATTCGGAAGACGCGGTCCAGGGCGCTTTCGTCCCCCTGAACAGGCCTCTGAGGGCCAGCACGGCTTTCATGCCCTCTTCCGTCTCGATGGCGCCTTCTGGCAGGAGGCCCTTGAACTCCCCGTCATGAAACCTGTCGAGGAGAGCGCTCGCGCTGTTGCGTGCATCTTTCCCCAGCGCCATATCCTTCAGGACCTTGCCCCTGGCCTCTACATAAGGATCCTTGGACGGAGCCGCCTCCTCTTCGAGCAACTGTTTGTTCTTCTCGACGAACGCTCTGATATGCTCCATGGCAGCTTCATCTACAGTCCGGTCCTCCATGAGCTCCCTGAGCTTGTCGCGCCTCGCAAGAGTGGGTTTCGCATTGAGCTTGTGCGTCTTGCCATCGGTGCCCAAGGCCTTGTTGAGGCGCATATACGCTATCCCATAGGGCCGGATGTCCGCTGCCGTCGTATTCTCGTTCCATGCGCCGCCCATGTCCTCCATGAACGTCCGCAGGCCTTTGTTGAAGCTCTGATACCCTTTGGACTTGTGAGTGAGTTTGTTCAGGTCGGGGTCGTCGAACTCCATCATGCCATAGGAGAAGTAATCCCCGGTCCCGCTGTTCCAGTTCTCTCCCAGCACATTGGGACGTTCGTCCTCGTTGCCGGGGGGCGCACCGCCATCAGAGAGCGTCTCGTCCGGCTCGACAAGAGCCAGCAGCCTTCTGGCTGTCTCGCTGTCTTTGAGCATCCCCAAGCCCTCCGCCGCTTTCACCGGGTCGATGCCGCCATCGGCTCCTGCGAGGTCGGGCCTCTGGCCCACCGTCTGTTTATATACGTCCGCATAATCAGCTAGAGCCTCTTGGGAATAGTCGTTGCCGAACAGCTCTCTCGCCAGCTTCGGAAGCTCGGGGTTCGTATGGAAGATGCTGTACCATTTGTTCTTGTCCGCATCTATCAGGCCTTGCGCATAGCCTTCTTCATCATATTTCGCATAAGGCGCGGGCGGGGCGTCGCCCCTGCGATCTTCTTCCTCATCCCCCCGGGCCTCTTTCTCCCACTCATCATAATGGAACTCGTCCTCTCTGATGAAGTCATCGAGAGTCGTTTTGAATCTGGTCAGATACTCTATCTCGTCCTCAGACAGCCCTGCCTTCTCGGGGTCTGCAAGAGCCGATTCGATCTTATCGACTAAATCTTTCTTGGCCCAATACGCATCCTTCTTGTCCTGTGCGGTAGGATATCTCTTATCCACGCCCGGGCGAAGGAGGATAGTGTCTGGCTCTTTATCATCATCGTCCAACTTGAGCAGCCCCTTGTCGGCAAGGCTCTGGATGACGGCTCTGTAGCGGGCTTCTTCGTCTCCTTCCTCGTCTTCTTCGATGACCTCTTCTTTCACAGGCTCTTCGGGCTCTTCGGTCTCCTCAGGCTCTTCAACATGAGCGTCGCCCCCGTCCCCGTCGCCTCCGTCGGGCGGAACGTCAGAGACAGGGTCGGGCTCTCGGGGGCCTGAGGTTCCTAATCTTCTTTCCAGCAGAGCAACGGTCGGGGCATCGTTGTATTTTTTAGCATAATCCAATGCCTTCTCTAATTTGGCCCTCTGCGTCCCAGAGAGCTTGGCTGAAGATATGCCTCCCTTGGAGTTTTGGAATATCAGATTCCACATGGGCGCCAAAGACCTGATGGACCTTCTCACGCTGGGGACGTCGGCTATGCCCAGACTGGCCGCGATGGCCTTCGCGTGGTCATCCGAGCCCCATTTGGAATAATCGTATGTGTACGTGCCGTGCTGACGTTTCTTGCCCGTGCCTTTTCCGCCCGTCGCGCCAGCACCAGCACCGGCACCTGCACCGGTATACTGGCTCACGAGGCCGAGCATCTTGCGGTCGGTGGCGATCTGGGCATCGGCGTTGCCGTAGATGAACTGGAGAGTGCGCATCTTGTTCTCGAACGTCCTCAGCACATCGGCATAGTCGGGGTCGTTGGGGTCGAACGACGCTCCGCCGTCGGGGGCGGTCATGAAATGCTTGTTCCAAGAATGCATGACGTCGAGGCAGCTCTTGGCGTAGGCCATCGAGTCGTTGTCATGGCCAGAGCTCGAGACTATGACGCTGGCCTCCTCCTCCATCTGCATCTGATTCATCAGGTACTCCTTGACAGAGTCTATCGTCGCTTTCTCGTCGTCCTGCATCGCCGACGTGTCTATATTGTCGAGCGCCATGTACTTGTCTCTGAGGAGCTCGAGCCTTCTCTTATGGGCTCTTATGCGCGAGTCGCGGACGCCGTTGTTCTTGATGACATTGTCGATGAACCTGAACGATTGCTGGTACATGTTGCTGGCGTTGATCGAGTTGTTGTACAGCGTGCCGATGGCGCGCGCCTGCGGGTCCGAGCTCCCCATCATGGCGGCGATGCGGTCCCTCATGTTGGCTGTCACCGTCCCGTTGGACCAGTAGCCGTTGTTGATTATCTCGGCCGCCACGCGCCCGTTGTTGTACGCGATGTAGGGATTGAGGCGCGACATCTCCGCCAGGAAGCGGTTGTCGCCCGTAGAGCCCATGACGGTGTTGTAGTTGCCCCCGGACACGATCTGCGACTTCCAATGGCCCAGCGCCTGTTGCTGCTTCTGCACCAGCGCTGTCTGCCTCTGCACCGCAGGGTCGTTCTGGTCCATGCCCGACAGCCTCTGGAGCTCTGCGTTGGCGGTCTTGATGAGCGTGTTGACCCCTTGCTCCGTCTTCGGGAACCCTGTCGCAGAGTCCACGTCGATGTTGAACGTAGGGGATGCGGAATGGAGCAGGTTCGATAAAGGGTTGGGCGAGCCGCCGTCCAGCATGTCGTAGGATTGCCTGCGGAGCTCCATGTTCCTGAACTTCTCCGCACGGGCGTCCCTGCCCGCCTGGTAGTTCCTGTCGGCGGCCTGCTTGGCGATGTCGCGCATATAGCCCGCCAGATGGTCTGCCTGCTTGCCGATGAGCTTGCGCTGGCCCGGCTTCAGCGACGGGTCGTCCAGGCTCTGCCTGAGCCTCTGCTCCTCCGCCCTCATGTCCCCGACGTGCCTGCCGAGCTGCTCGGAGGTCATCTGCGATATGTCTCCGCCGTTCCTTGCCAGCGACTCGGATATCGCCCTGAACGTGTTGCCGACGACCGCCTGCCCATTGTCTCTCTCCTGCTTGTACAGCCTGTACCTGAGCGTGTCCTTGATGAGCGCAGGGTCGGCGTTCACATCTATCCCGTACCTCTGCGCGGCCCTCGACGCCATGTCGGACGCCGTCTCCATGCCCGTGATGGCGTTGGATATGAACCTGGACGACGATGATATCGCCCCGGAGTCGGTCAGTGTCATCTTGACCAGGTTCTGCGCCATGCCCCAGCCCTTGGCCGCCGCGTCGCCCCAATTCTCTATGGCGACCTCGCCTGCGGACCGCAGGAACTTCTTGGCATGCCTCAGGTTCACGCCCGCGTTCAGCGCGGCCTGCTCGTCTGCGTCGCCCGCTTGCCGCGCCGCTCCATCTTCGGGCGAGGCATCCTCATCGGCCGCGCCCGCGTCCGCCCCTGCATCTGCATCTGGGGCAGGCTCCTCCCTCGAAGCCTCGTGAGGCTCTACGGGGGTCCTGCCCTCATACTGCCCCTCGCCCTTGTTCTCCTCAGCCCATCTCTCCTTGGCCTCGTTCTCTTTCCGTATCTCGGCCATATGGTCGTCGAGGGGGACCCCCGCAGGCTCCTCGGCTCCCGGCTCTTCCGCATCGGCCCCGGGAGGCTGCCCCGGGGCGCCTTCAGGCTGTTCAGGCTCCTCCGTCTCGGGCTGTTCAGGCTCCCCGGCGGCTTCCCTTTTGCCGAGCACTCTCTTGGCCTTGTCTTTGACATTGCCGAACAGCCCGGCCTTCTCCTCCGTCTGCTCCCCCGAAGTCCCGAAAGAGTCTTCAGATGCGCCCGCGTCGCCTGATGCCTCCTTGTCGCCGAAGGCCTGGTCCTCCTTGCCCTTCTTGTCGAATATGCCGAGCGCCTTCGCCACGCGCTCGTCTTCTGATAAGAAACCGTCATAGGGCGACCCGCCGTCGCCGTTATCGTCTGCCATGCACAGGCATGGTCGGGAAAGATATATAAGGTGCCCCCCTCCCAGCCGTCCCGCAGGAAGGGGGAAGGCGTTTCATTCCAGCTTGTACGGGGATGCTATGCGCATGATGCGCGCAGGGTACTGGCCCATGAGCTCCAGCAGGGCCGAGACGAAGCCCTCCTGGTCCCTGGAGCCGCAACGGCTGCACCAGATGCCCCAGAGCTTGGCCACGTCGTCGCTGTCGAGCTCGATGAGCGCGTTGCGAGGGACGCCCGACCGCTGGTCGAACTGGAGCAGCGTGGGCCTGCACGAGCCTTTGACGGCGTTGCGCAGGACGGCCTTCATCTCCTGCCTGACGTCGGGAGCCTCTGCGGGTGCCTCGACGGGGGCAGGCGCCTCTGCGACAGGCTCCGCGACCGGAGCTTCCGCGACGGGCTCTTCTGCGGGAGCCTCCGTCGCAGGCTCCGTCGCAGGCTCGTAGACCTCGATGCCCATCGCAGGCCTCTTCTGCTTGGCCATCGCAGGCGCCTCCCGTGGTCCTCGATCATCTCGGCATCCGTCATGGCGGGCACCGTGCACGGGGCCTCTGCGGACGACGTGACGAACACCTGCGCCTCCTCGTCGGACGCGACGGCGGGAGCCTCATGCCCCGGCAGAGCCTCCACGGCATCCTCCAGAGGGCCTTTCAATATCTCGCTCATCTCCCTCAGGGCCTCGAGCCCTTTCAAGACGTCGCATATCTCGAACGCCATGGCGATGTCGAGGGGCGTGCCGTCTATCATGTGCCTCTTCACCCTCTCGATGAGGGCGATGGCGTCGTCGACGGCTGTCATGAGGACCTCCTCATGCGGCGGACGGGAGCGTCGAGGACCTCCTCGCCCGCCTCGGCCCCGTCGGGACCTATGCCCTCTCCGCCCGAGGCGCCGGCCCCTCCCTGCAGGACCGCCTCCGAGATGTCGTAGACGTCGTACCTGCTCTCCAGCCTGTCGAGCGCGTGCAGGAGCACCGCCAGGCCCATGCCCTCGGGATGCTCCCTGGCGGCGGCGACCAGCCTGGCCGCCATCCTCTCGGGGCCCGCGTTGCCGTTGACCGACCACATGTCGCACTTGTTCAATGCGTTCTTCCCTGTAGCGGCGTTGCCGTCGGGGCAGTCGACGAACAGCACCTGGGATATGCTCTTGTTGCACGCCTGCCCGCCGTACAGCTCCGCGAAGGCCTCGAACAGGCCCTGCTGCACCGCTATGCGCGTCCCTTCCCCGGCGGACGCCCTCCCTTTCGTTATGACGACAGCTCTCATCATCTCATCCTCACCAGCCTTTTAGATTCAAGGGTCCAGTCTCCGTTGCACAGCTCCCATACCGCGACGGTCACGCCGTCGAGGGGGAGGCCGTCCAGCACGCCTCCGTCCGCTTCAAGGGACTCGGCGAACGCCGCCGCGCTCTTCGCGTCCGGTTGGAACTCCCTCACGAGGAGCTCTCCGCCGTATGTGCTGACCTCTACTTTGTAACGATCCATGCTCATGCCTCCGTCTCGTCTGTCGGCGAGAGCTCTTCATCCAAGCTCGCTCTCGCTTCCGGCCCGTCTCCCGGGACCGTGTCCCGTATCGACGAGTCCAAGCTCTCCCGAGCTTCGCGCTCGAGCGCCTTCCTCGCCTCGATGGACAGGGCCAGGGGCCTTGCCTTGGGGGGCTCCGCGGACACCGCCCTGACCCTCGTGTAGAAGGCGTAGGGCGAGTTGCATCCGGGACAGGTCCCGGGTATCTTGCGGACGTCCTTCGGCTCCCATTCGTGCCCGCAGCGGCAGCATTTGAACACCCTGATGGGCGACCCGCACTTGGGACAGAACGGCTTCCAGCCTCCGGGGGCCTTGAACCAGACTGCGCATTGGGCGCACCAGACGATGCGGTCTCCCTGATGCCTGTGCTCCTTCTTTTCCGCCATATTCGGCTCTCCTTATAAGGAGATATGGTCGGAACTATATATAGGTTAGGTCAGAGCGGCGAGAAAAATAACGGAGGGAGCTTGATTTTTAGCGGGAGACGGGGGAGGGGAAGGAGATCGGGATGGGACGGGACGGACGGGATGAGGCGGATGGCATATGAGGAGATGTGCGGGAAAATGTGTATGGAAACATATGTGGCGATATAGTGGGAGATATGCAGAGAGGCATGTAGGGAGATATGTGAGACGATATTGGTGGATGATATTGGCTGGCGATATATAGGGCACGGAGATATGTAAGACGATATATAGGGCATGGAGATGTGTAAGACGATATATAGGGCACGAAAAAATGGAAAAAATCGTGTGTTCAACTACCTTTTCCCCGGAGATTTTTCGCCCGTATCGCGGAGATATTTTGTTACTCTCGGAGTAACAAACTATATATTCTAGTTAAACCTACACAGTATTAGTAAGTGTGTAAGGCGAATGTCCTTCAATTACTATCATTCGAATGTCCTCATCCCCTTAGGGGATGGGTGGGGGCTCATTGCCCCCGTGGGTCATCCTCATGATGCTCGAATGCGGTTGCCCGATTCATTGGGCGGTCGATAGCCCGCACGCGCTTAAGGTTCCGATGGCTCAATGTCCTACGATGCAAATGTGAATCGTTTGACCCGTCAGTACGGCTCAACAGCGACTGACAAATAAGCTGGCTCGAATGAGCCAGCACATTTCATAAAGTCGGACGGGCTGGAATCAATCCCCTTCGATGGGGATGCCAGCACCGCCGACGTGAACACGGAGGACTGAAATAATGGACGATGTGAGGGAAGCGATTCATGCAATCCAGCACGCCACCAAGCCAATCGACAAGGCACGCGCCGAAGCGTGGCTCATAGCCACCGCCGAGGGTGGGAAGACCCAAATCGACATGGTGGAAGATGACAAGCTACATGGGTTGGTTGCCAGAATGCAGGATTATGGCATGAAGAACGACTTCAATTTCCCCACAATGGCGGATGGCGACGACTACATTGAAATGATGTATCAGGTCGCCGACGGCTCGATTGAGAACTACTTCTATCAATTTGACGACCTCGATGCCGAGGGGTGGGCATTGTATAAGGATATACGTGCCTACTCATTCGGTCATTGAGTCCGCTGAAAACGTCTTCGAAACCGCTTAGAAATTTTGGAGGAATGCAAAATGACATCAAGATGCTTCATGTGCGGACGCTACCACGACGACAAGACCCCCCTGTGCAACTCATGCACCGAGTGGGTCAAGACGAACACACGCGAGCCGACAGCCGAGGACAGGCGCGACCACTTGAAGGAGTGGACGTTCAAGGGCTACGACGAGGACGATGGAAGCGAGATATACCGCTACGAGTGAAGCGCTCGGCTCGCCCGCCCCGCAGTCATGCCCGACAGGGACAATCGGATGCGAATCCGACCTGCCGAGCATGGCGCGGAATGGCAGAAATGCCAGCCAAAGGAGGTACTGAAATGACAGCAAATGTTGTTAAGGATGCCCAGCCCAAGACCATCGCCAGCGTCGCGCTGGACATGGTCAGAACCGACCGCGCCATCAAGGCGCTGGAAGCCCGCCGTGACGGGCTCAAGTCCCAGCTCATCGAAATGGGCGGGCTCGACACGACCCACACCACGACCAACTTCGTGGTCCGCATCGGAAAGGACCATGAGGTCCGCCTCGACTGCGCCAAGCTTCAGGCGCAGTACCCCGAAGCCTATGAGAGGGCTCAGCTCATCAAGGCTCAGACCCTCAGGCTCACGGCCAAGGATGCCAAGGAGACCATCGCCAGCGACGTGGTCGCAGAGTACTGCATAGAGGTGCCCTGCACCGTCAAGGTGACGGTCACGCCCAAGGAGGTGAAGGAATGAGCACCTTCGTCGTCGGAAAGGAGGAGTTCAACGAGTCCCTCGACGCCGCCAAGGCGATGCTCAACCACGACAAGGCGGACGAGATGTCCGCCGAGCTCCTCAACTGGAAGTGCCTTGAGCTCCCCGCCAGCCAGATGTTCAACTGGCTCGCCGAGACGTTCAACGACGACCCCGAGCCCTGCTGGACATACGCCGCCATCCTCGATGAGATGGCGAGCGGTTGCACAAAGACGACCCTGCTCGGAGACGACCCCGACGCGCTTGTCGGCATCCTCGCCGACGATTGGTACGAGGAATACGCCGAGACCGCCGAGGCGCTCGGGTCCCCCGACGCCGAGCCGATGACCCTTGAGGTCACGGTGAGAATCACTATCTGACGCTCACAACCAACCGATTAAACCTTTTAGAAACCTCTTAGAAACCTTTTGAACGACAAAGAGGTGCCAAATATGAAGACTGGTGCAGGAAAGGATGTGCAGGACGTGGCAAACGTCATCACCGCGATCGAGAGCGAGACCGTTCTGAAGAACGGCGAGCACATGACCATCAAGTCGGTGTATCTCACAACCACCGTCGGGCTGGAAGCCATCGCCTACAAGACCTGGACAAGGCCCAGCGGAGAGCTCGGCCAGGAATGGGTCATCGGGCACGGCTTCAGGGCCGAGCGCGACGAGGACGGACAGCTCCAAGTATGGTGGGGCAACGGCAGCTACGGCTACGAGACCGAGGAAGCCGCCACGGAGCGCCTCAAGAAGGAAGGCGTGGCCTGCAGGGTCTGGAAGGAGGGGATGGAATGAACTCCAAGCCCGTCTACTCCATCCAGTACTGGCCTGCGCTCGGCGGAGACAGGCAGTACAAGAGCTGGAAGACCGCCAAGACTGCCATCAAGCACATCAAGGCGGTCAAGGAGGAGTTCAAGCAGATATACGGGGAGGAGTGCACCATCACGTGCGAGCACATCCCCGCACACCTGTCTTGGCACACGGGCCCTGAGTTCGTCTTCAGGCCGAGCTGGGACGAATGCGCCACGACCCCCGGCTTCCAGAAGACCGAGAGTTTCACAATGGTCGACGGCCAGCAGTGTGTCAAGGTCTACAGGAACTGCAGACATGGAAGCGACTACTACGGTATCCGCATCGCCTCTAAGGAGGAATGGGGGCGCGTCGCTCCCTCAGCGCGCGACTGACGCTAGCAACCATCACTGAAACGCCTTATCAAACCTCTTCCAGAAGCAAAAAGGAGAGTACCAAAATGGGAAACAGAGCAGTCATCACGACAAGAGAGAACTACGAGAACAACGGCGTGGGCATTTATGTCCACTGGAACGGAGGCATGGACTCCGTCAGGGCGTTCCTGAAGTATGCCCAGCTCCGCGGGTTCAGAGCCGGGGACTACGGATGGGCCAGGCTCGTCCAGACCATCGCCAACTTCTTCGGCGGGAACCTCAGCATCGGCATCGACACGGTCGACAAGCTCGACTGCGACAACTACGACAACGGCGTCTACCTCATCGACGATGAGTTCAACATCGTCGGACGCCTGTTCGGCCCCGAAGAAGAGCAGGACGAGCACGACATGGCCTCGATGCTGATGGGCATCGACAAGGCCCAGCCCGAGCGCGACCGCATCCTCAAGGATGACGGAACCGTCGACGAGGACAAGGTCCAGAACATGGCCCTCTGACATCAGGCTCACAACCAACAGGTGTTTATACTCTCAAAGTATACGCCAATCAAACCCCTTCGAAACCGTTTCAAAAGACCAAGGAGGAATCATACATGGATATGAACGACAGAGAGAAGCTCATGAGAACGATTTACCTGGCACGCAGGCGCCAGGCGGACAAGCTGGAGGCGCTCGGATCCCCCGCGCGCAACCGCGAGTTCATGAACGGGTACGAGGAGGCGCTGGACGACATATGCCGCGCCTACGGCCTCGTCTACGAGTCGGTCATCGACCCGGAGGCGTGGGAGGATGCAGGCGAGGAGGTGCCGGAATGAGCAAGGCCTGGGAGTACCTCGCAGGGGGCCGCGTCTTCGAGACCAAGGAGGATGCGGCTCTGTTCCTCGTGAACACCGAGGTCCCGATGGCCGCCTGGGCCGCCATGAAGGCCCTGGGCATCGACGGATCGGACAGGCTCGCAGCCATGCGCCTGTCCGATGTCCTGGACAAGCACATGGACAAGACGGGCAAGCACGAGCTGTTCCTGGAGGCCTACACGGCGCTAGGCGGACACGCGATATTCACCCGCCTGGAGGACCTGCCCAAGGAGGACGATGGCGTGCTGGGCACCCGCATGGTCGGGGTCCGCATCCTCAAGTGACGCTAGCAACCATCCTCGGCGCGCATACGCGCGCCCTAAACCCTTTCGAAACAGCTTAGACCAACGGAGGTAACACAATGAGTTACAGGCAAGTTCTAGGAAACAGCACAAAGATGAAGATGACCGAGGCCCAGCACCCCGGCAACATCTTCAGGAACTTCAGCATCTCGGCCCAGCCGGGAGTGTGCAGGTTCTGCACGTTCTGCGACGCATGCTACACCAGGTCGGGGCGCATGGCCCTGGACACGGCCCAGCAGTCCTACCGCGAGAACCTGGAGATGGCCCGCGACGGGTCGCTCTGGGAGCGCCTGGAGCCGGAGCTTCAGGCTCTGGAGCGCAAGGCCGCCAGAGAAGGCAAGCAGGTGCGCATCAGGGTCCACGACACAGGGGACTACTTCAGCAAGGCCTATCTCAAGGCATGGCTGGACACCGCCGAGGCGCACCCGTCCGTCACATTCTACAGCTACACCAAGGCCGTAGGATGGGTCAAGCAGGCCCAGGATGCCGGGGAGGTCCCGGAGAACCATCGGTTCGTGTTCAGCATGGGCACGACCCAGGAGCTTCTGATAGACCCGTCCGACAGGGTCGCGGCGATATTCGGGGCAGAGCGCGCCGTTCCGCCCGGCTGGAGCGACGGCAGCCACGATGACTATTGGGCCAGCGAGCCTGCGGGGAATGTGCTCCTCAGATACCACGGCCCCAAGGCCAAGGCGTTCGAGGCCCTCCCGTCCTGGATGGTGATGGCATGACCGCCAGCATCACCTCCAGGCTCATGGCCGTCCATCTGGACCTCGACCCTAGAGATCCCCATGTCAGATGCATCGGGGATGCGGTCATCGTCCAGAAGGACCGCATGGACGCGGACGTGTACACGCTGAACGCCGAAGGCGGCATCAGCCATCAGCACGTCGCAGGCGATGCCTACGCGATGCTGGAGCATCTCGACCCGGCAGGGGAGAGGGAGGTCAGGACCGCCGAGCAGGTATGCCTGTACGGCCCGGACATGCTCATGGGCTGGGACACGTTCAGATGGGCCGTCTACGGCCTGTACTGCGAGGACTACTTCAGGACGCACGAGGACGGCATGGCTCCGGCGTGCTTCAGCGAGTTCCTGAGCAACGACTACCTGGACTACGACGCCATGCACGACCTGTTCAGTCTGCCCGGGCACTCCCTGTATTTCGAGTGCTGGGAGGATGACCCGGAGGTCCTGCTGGCCGATTGGGATGTGTACATGGAGACACGCACCTGGGAGGACTGACGCTACTACCGACAAGTAATATATACTCCGAGAGTATATACTACTCCAAACACCTTTCCTAAACCTTTTCGAAACCAAAGGAGAAATCGAAAATGTCAGCAAATCTGATATCAAACGAGCAGCTTGAAGAAATCGTCAAAGCCGAAGCCGCCAAGCACGGCTTCACAGATGCGGATGCACGCTTCGTGTCCATCGCAGAGTTCAAGGTCAGGTGGACCAGGAGCGACAAATGGATATCCATGGACTTCAGCGACTACCTGCGCGTCATCTCGCTCACGGCCCTCAAGGACCTGGTCGCAGAGACCCTCCGGGGCATCAAGACCGGAGGCAAGCCTCAGTACGGCGCGGCGCTCCGCCGCTCTGTCGGGGCCAAGAAGTTCCTGAAGGCCAACCAGGACAAGCACCTGACCAGGCTCAAGCTGTGCCACCACACCGAATACGAGAACGTGCCGAGCCTCTACGAAGCCTACCGCAGGGTCATCGACAAGGGCCTTCTGGAGCATGACCCGGACTTCAGGATGGCCTGGAAGGCCTGGCCTGTGGCCGAGATGCCTTTCAAGGCCAGCGGAGTGTTCAAGACCGCCGTCTTCAACACCAGCCTGTTCATGGATGCGGAGGGCGGCCCCGTGAAGACGGACGATGACTGCCTGGACTACCTGGTCTACTGCGCCGCCCTCCAGGCGGGCCGCCTGCTCCCGACCGAGGAGGAGGTCGAGGAGATGAAGGTCCTGGCAGAATCCTACCCGGGCAGGGGCGCCATCCTGGCGAAGCTCGACGCGATGGGAATCAATGGGAGGGTGTTCGAATGAAGTACATCGTCAACGGCAGGACCCGCAACCAGGCCCAGGACGCGGCATTCGCGTTCCTGGACCTCCCGGAGAGGATGCGCCACGACATCGTCAGGGAGGTGCTGGAATGGGCCGGGGTCACCTCCTCCCCCCTGGCAGGAGACGCTCCGATCGAGTGGCTGGTAGAGCTGCTCACCTGCTCGGACTGCGGCGAGGATTTCATCCTGGCCGCGCTCGGCAGGATGGAGGCGGCCGCCAAGAAGACAGGCAAGGACACAGGCACAGGCGGGCTCTTCGTCCGCCCGGAGGGAGACGAATGACTGACGTGCCGAACACCGGGATGCTCATATCCATCTGCATCCTGGGGACCCGCCTCTGCAGGACCGCCGAGCCGTCCGACTACTTCGAGATGGATGACTGCGTGGTGGTCCGTCGCAAGGCCCACACGCCCCCGGTCTTCGACATCTTCATGATGGACGAGGAGTCGAACATCTATGAGGCGTCCTACTCCCCCGCCAGCAAGGAGATCGCAGAAACCTGTGGCAAGCTCCTCCTGATGGGCCTCTCGCCCGTCGGCTGCTGGCTGGACGAGGGCGGCGTCCCAGTGTCCATCGGGAACGCGTACCCGGTCATGCACGCTGACGAGGTCCTGCGTGCCATAGGCCCCGGATACACCGTCGGATGGCACGACTGAACCTATGGGGATATATACTCTCGGTGTATATCCATGCATAAACACCCTTCCCAAACCTTTTCGAAACCAAAAGGAGACAAGAGATATGTACAAGCTCATCACGAAGGACAAGAAGACCGCACGCTGGACCGCCGTCAAGGCCGTCGAGTCCGATATCATCGGCCAGCACCTCTACAACTACATCGCCGCCCAGCCGCTCAGGCTGAGGGGCGCGATGCTGCAGAGCATCGCCAAGGACTACATCCAGATGCGCAAGGAGAGCGGCGAGGGCCGGGAGGACGCCGAGGGCGAGCTGATGGCCCGCCTGCCCGTGGACGTCATCGCCGACGTGCTGGACTGGAGATTGGAGAACCCCGGGGGCGATGAGCCTGAGGGGCTGCCCCTGCGCCTGCTCGCCGCGTTCAGGGCCCACCCCTCCCCTGCGTTCAGGCTCGTCTGGACAGACGACCATTGCCCCCACGAGCACATGACCCTGGACGTCATCAAGGAGGACGGCTCCGGGCTGGAGCAGATGACCTTCTGCCTGCCGACCATAGCTCTCGGCTGCGAGAACGTGGCCGAAGCCATCTCCGACTACGACAAGGTCTACGGGACGTATCTGGGCAGGCTCGCCTTCAGGTCCCTGTACATCGCCAAGGCGCACGCAGGGGCGTTCATCGACGCGGCGGACATACTGAACCTGGAGCTGGAGGACAGGCTCTGAAACCATTCATGCCCGGGATCCCGGGCATATCCTTCAAAGAGGTGTCAAGAATGTATCAGATAATACTATGCAAGACAGACGGGAACATAGAGAACCCCTTCTTCTACGACCTGTACGCGGATGCGAAGGCGAAGGGGCAGGAGATGTGGGATGCCATCGTCAAGGGCCGCGACCTCAGGTACTCAGGGGCGCACGTCATCTGCGACGGCAAGACGCTCTGCTCCTGGACCCTCGGCTCCGAGACCGCCCGCGAGCTCAAGTTCTTCGATACCCGCACCGGGTACCGCTACGACCGCGAGACCGCCTCCGGGCTGCTCGCCCACAGGTACTCGCGCTGGCAGTTCAGGGTGGACCTCTCCGAGGAGTTCGGCTCCATCAAGCTGGGCCGCCTCGGCCTGGAGTTCTCCGCAGGCACCGTCCTCTGGGCGTTCCCGGAGGAGTTCGAGTACGCCTACAAGAGCGAGCTGCTCAGGATGATGGAGGAGATCGAGAAGGACGGCGCGGAATACTGCAACATCACCCTGGCAGAGGAATGGTGGGACCAATGAAGGCGAGAGTCAGAGGGGCAAGGAACGTGGCCACGGAGATGCGCCATGTCCCCAGAGGATTCCATGTCGAAGTCTGGTCGTACAAGGACGAGAAGGGAGATGTGCAGCTCTACACGAGCGAGTACCTCTCGCAGAACTCCTGGACCATCAACCACCCAGAGGGCGAGCGCAGGCTGGACGAGCACATCTATGATGTGCGCGTCGAGTACGCCTACGACCACGTGACCCTGGAGCGCATCCTCAAGGAGGCGGCGCACAGGGCATGGCCCGAGGTGGAGTTCACGGCCTGAACCCCACGAAGGGATGCCCCCTAGGGGCGCCCCGGCAAACCCTTTATACATTCAGAGTATACACAGGAGAGATACAATGGGTATCAACGGAGAGATGCAAGAGATGAGAGCAGAGCAGGCCGCCAAGGAGAAGGAGGCCATGGAGCAGGCGCGCATCGAACGCCATGCGGAGCGCATCGCACGCGAGCAGGCCAAGGCCTTCATCGTGGAGGCGATGGTGCACGAGTGCAGGGACAGAGGGCCTTCGGAGCCAGAGGAGTACGACAAGGGGTTCCACGACGGCTACACCTCCTGCCTGATGGACCTGGCGAGAGAGAACGGCTTGAGCTGGGCGAAGCTGGCGGATGATGCGCTCCGGGAGCTGGGGCTGTACAGATGCCCGTGAAACTGACACCCAAAGAGGTCCTGGACCTCACGCGGATAGGCGCAGGCGCAGAGCTGCTCATGACAGGCGACGTGAGCAAGGAGACGGCGGACAGGTACTGGACAGCATACCGCCGGTGGCTGGAAGAAGCCGGGCTGGACGCAGACGAATGGATGCGGATGCTCGCAGACCCTTGGCGGCTCTTGAGGTGAGCCGCCGCCAAACCTCTTCCCCTTTCTCGACCTACCAAGAAATTTGTCATCTACAACTTTTTTGGTAGGTCGATCATCTACCACAAAACAAGTAACCTACCAATTTTTTGGTAGGTCGGCTCCGGGGCACGACTTACCACAAAACAAGTAACCTACCAATTTTTTGGTAGGTCGATCGCGGGGGAACGGCGGAACGCCGAGTGAACGGCGCTCCAAAGGGGCCTTTTGACCGTTTTTCCCGTCCTCTCCCCCTCTCCCGCCCCTCTCCCCCTGCCTCCGGACCCTGTCGTTCCCAGGGTGGGGTTGAACAGGATTTGAACAAGAAGGTAGGTGTGCACCGTGCTAACACGTAGCATACATCCAACGGTGGCGGGTGAGTCAGTTCTTCTATATGAAAACAGGTGGTATTTTGAGTGTTTTTGTTCTTTTTCAGACAAAAATACTTGAATGCCCGGTAAAAGTGTCATCTTAACACGAATGTGAAAATTCGTGCTATTTTTAAACGACATTACGGCACAACGGGTGACATAATGCGCTTTAAAATGTCCGATATCAGACTGTTAATAAGAATCCGACAAATAAAAAGTAATACATTTCGAAAGATTGTCGGAAAATGTATATAAACGCCGATTATTTTTTCAGCAAGTATTAAATACCAACCTTAAGTTGCATCCAACCGTTTCTCGTAGGATTTCTACGAATTTCGAAATCGGTAATCAGCATACCAAAATCTTACCTATTTAGGAGAGCCTATATTGCAGTTCTGCAATCATCCAACTCGCAGGAAACGCACAGAATCGGCGAAAAACGGGCGATTCGCGGCATTCTGCGACGACCGAGGCGGCGCCGGGATCCGTTCGAAGAGACGCACGGAAACGGCTCTAGAATCGACGAAGGCGCATCGAGAGGTGCCGGGACAGCTACCATACCTGCAGAATCGCTTCTACGGGGCTTCTAGACGGCAAGAATCGCATTTCCCCTCATCGCAGTCGGGGAGCTGCCGCCTACGCGTCACACGTACTATTACGCGCGCGTAATTATTACGCGAGCACGAGCGGCGCCGTTTTTCGACCGATATATCGTGTGGTACTGTGGTCACTTCTCCCTTATTCCACGCCAGAAAACATGGTGTACATACATATTCAGCTCTACGTTTCTTAAATTGCTCGTTGGTCGATTGATTTTTATACTAGTGGTTTTTCCCTCCCAAAATAGTTAGATTTGTCTAACTTTTTTTCCGGAATGACAACTCTTTTGGTAGCTACCAATTTTTTGGTAGGTCACATCCATACATACCGACATTACCCCGCATATTCCTACCACATCCCCATCTCCCCCCTTCTCTATTTCAAAAAACCCCCTTTCTTTCTAAAATAATGTATATACATCCCCATCCGAAACATACTCGCCCATACATATTCACCTTAATATCAAAACGCTCTCAATGCACAAATATGTCCACCAAAAAAATTGTAGCTACCAAAAAACTGGTAGCTCCTCGACCCCTTCTATCTCCCCGATCTCTCCGTTTTCTCCCCTTGTTTTCCCCTTCCTGAGGGAATTTTTAATCATCCAACCTCTCCCCTCTTTTTGACCCTCTGTCTAACTCCGACGTTCTATCTCACATACCGGACGGGGTATGGTCGGAATATGTAGGTGCCACTTTTGGGTACCACATTTTTCGGCTTCTGATATTAACCGTTTGCGAAAATCTGTCACAAATCACTCTAAGTTTTTTAGACCTCGTTTATTTATAACTTTCGCAAAAATCCAACTCGTTTAAATACTCCGCTTTCGGTAATATTTGCCCGAAATATTACCTAGCCCTTTTCCCTCCCTCCCCCTCGCCATCCTCGGAATCCGCCCTCAGACCGCCCCGATACGCCAAGAAACACCCTCCATCCCCATCCGAAACGCAGGAAAACCGCCCGAATCTGCTCAGCGGCGCCAGCCTCGTCGACGGGAGACGCAGTCCCCGGAGACGATGCGCCAGCCGCTGCATGGATGATATCCGGTGATTTCTATCCATTGTCTTCCCTCCCTCCATCAGACCCATCCAACTCGAACCATACCCCCGGGGGGTATCCTTTCAGCCTCTTCTCCCTCCATGCAGGCCGGGCGTCCGATCGGGCATGCTCGATATCCCGTTCTCCCCTACCTGCATACTCTCAAAGTAAATCTATATATAGCTCCCCGTCTATCTCCTCATCATGGACCAAAGAGAGTCTATCGGCTCGCCGAGAGGCGAGGACACTAGAGGAGCGAAGACGATGTGCGCCCTTTGCGGGGAGCAGCCCGTCGCAGGAGGCCCCGACGCCCTCCTGGGCGAGCCCCTGTGCAGGGGCCCCGTCTGCAGATGGTGCTACGAGACGAGAGTGGAGCCTGCGCGCAGGCATGCCGACGGCGGGAGCTGGGCGGCGCACGGCGCATGGGCCCTCAGGACGCCCGAGGGCAGGCTGGTCATCGGCGCCACGGCGGACGAGCTCGTCATGGGCATGATGGACAACGGGTACTTCGGGACGGCCCCGGCGTCGTCGGACGAGGGGGCGGAGGCGGACATCGACGCCGTAGAGAGATGCATAAAGGCCGCGGAGACGTCGCCTCGGGGCAGGCCCATCGAGGTCGGGGCGTTCGGCAGGCGGTACGTCATACCATGGTACGGCCCTGCGCTGCTGTCGGGGCCGAGAGGCGTGGTGCAGACGGTGGAGAGGGTGATGCCATGAGCTACAGGCCCGGAGACCCCGTCCGCGCCGCGGGGAGCAGCGCCGCCGGCGCGGCGATGGACGCGTGCGAGTCCGCCCAGAAGCTCTGCCTGATGGGCCATCCGCGCAGCGCCCTGGTCTGGTCCCACGTGGCCCGTGCGGCCCTGGACGAGCTGGACGCCGTGCTGGAGGGCCTCGTCGGGGAGGATGACGGGGAGAGCTCAGAGCCCGAGCGTCCCTCGAAGAGCCCCTTCGAGGACCCTGCGAGGGACCCTCTGGACAAGGTCATGAGCCATCCCGAGGACCTGCCCGGCAGGCTCGTGCAGGACGTGGAAGAGCAGTATGGCGTCGCGTTCTACGTGCTGAAGAAGTCCGCCGAGAACGTCAAAGAGAACGACCTGCATATCGGCTTCCAGAGAGCAATCCTGCGCAGCCTTGCCAGGCATATAGAGGGCACTCTGGAGAGGACCGACGCGAAGATGCTCGAAGAGATAGGAAAGGAGGAATGAGGATGACGAAGAAGAACAATGGAAAGAACGCTGCAGATGGGCTTTTGGAGGACATCGCCGAGGGCCTGGACCCTGTGTCCAAAATCATGATGCTCTGCCCGGACAGGCTGTCCGACGAGCTCGTGAGGAAGCTGGATGCGAAGTACGGTGCCACGCTCTTCATGATGGAGTCCTGCGTCAGGGACGTCAAGGCCCGCGATGGGAAGGATGACCCCTACGCCATAGGCGCCACGAGGGCCATGCTGCGCTTCCTCGCCAAGCACATAGAGGTCGTCCTGAAGGAGACGGATGCGATGGTCCTTGCCGAGACGGAGGAGGGGGAATGACCGTCCTCCCGTCGTTCGGCAACAGGCTCACGCCCGGAGTGAAGAATTCCCTGTCGTTTTGCCCCATGGTCAGATGCGACAGGTGCGGGAAGGAGGTCCCTATCCCCAGAGGCCCGCTCTTTGACAAGTGCGACGCAGACAGGTACAAGGAGTACCTCGTCAGGAGGGATTCGTCCGAGAGGGGCTGGCTCGACCAGCCTGCTCTCACCGACGAGTACATCATCAACGAGCTCAACCTGGAGATGTGGTGCGGCCGCGACCCGCACCCGATGCTCAGAGAGGCCCTGGGGCCTCTGGGCTTCGTCCTGGACGGGGACTATAAGCGCACCGTGTGCGGAGAGTGCAGGGCGGCGCTGGAGCCGAAGTATAAGAGATACTTCGCGCAGCGGGAGCTGCTGGGGAAGCACATCGGGTACCCTGTCGTCTGGCTGTGGCCCGAGGACGACGTCCCGGAGCCGATGGAGTACCAGAGGGGGGCCGAGACGATGGCGTCCTATCTCGATAGGAGGGCGGAGCGCAAGGCGCTGAAGGACGCGGGCAAGGACCCCGACGCAACGCCCAGGTACAGGCTCGTCTACGAAGGGAACGCCCCGCAGTTCGGGAGCCGCAACCTCATATGCGAGGAGCTGTCCGACGATTGGGAGGAGAGCGTGTGGATGGCGAAAGCATGCGGCCCGTTCCGCATCGGCTCAGCATGCTTCATCGCGGACATGGCCGAGATGAAGAGGATTCGGAGAGAGGAATGGGAATGACACCGTACTACGACTTCGCCAGAGGCGACTGCGCCGTGGTGTACAAGTGCCTGCTCGCTCACAGAGACGGCATCTCGGTGACGGATATGAGCAGGGAGACGGGCATCGACATGGGCAGGGTCAGAGGCTGCGTCATGCGCCTGTCCAATTCGGGCAAGGCTGAAGCGATTGATAAGAAAGGGAACGGCAAGAGGTGGAGAGCGATATGACAGACAGCGCGATAGAAGAGATGAAGAAGATGCTGAGGGCAGGGAAGAGCTGCGTCCTCGGCTGGGATAAGGATGAAGGGAAGATGGCCGTGAAAGAGATATCCTTGGGGGAAGAGCATGCCCTTTGACCCGTGGCGGGGCCCCTACAGGGGCATGTCGGAGCAGTATGATTGGCCTGCCGGCCTGTCTTGGATGCACGACCCGAGATGGTTCTCTCACGCGAGCGAACCGCAAGAAGAAGAGGAAGAGCCCGAAGAGGCTGAGACTATGACAGAGATGGGAGAGCTGCGCGAGGCCATCCGCGCACTGGACAAGAGCATGGAGGAGCTGAACAAGAAGCTGGAGATGCTGGATAAGAGCGTGGAAAGGCTGAACAAGAATATGAAGAAGCATGAAGGGAGACGATGAAGGCAAGGAGGAATGAAAGATGAAGGGATACAGAGCGATAATGAACAAGTGCGGGGCACCGGAGTGGACTGCGACAGAGCGGCCCATCGACGCAGGCTCCGATGAAGAAGCGATGGACATCGCGCAGAAGATGTACGACGAGGCCCGCATATCAGAGAGGCTGGACGACGGGCGCAACTGGGACGAGGACAGATGCTTCAAGGGCGCATGGCCGATATTCTTCCTCATGGACGGGAGCAGGCTGGTCAAAGACTACGCCTATAACGACATCGAGAGGAAGATGGACGAGGGGATGCGCATCCATCAGGTCCGCTACGGCTGCAGGGTGACGCATTTCATCAGCATGCCCGATGTCTCCGACATCACGGACATCCCCGTGCACCTGCTGGGGCGCCCTCTTTCAAGCGAATGTGTGGCCATGGCAGAGGGCATCGGATTCGCGCTGGACGATATGGAGAGGAAATGGAATGCCATGACCGACGAGCAGAAAGACAGGTTCGTGTCCGACGGAGGGCGCTTCGAAGTCTGCGCGGAAGGCGTGCTGGTGCGCGACTTCGTGCAGGAGCGCATCGACAGCAAGAAGGGGGAATGAGAAAGATGGACAAGATTGTAAAAAATGCGCTGAGGGGCGTAGCGGACATCCCAGACACGGGGAGCGACGACATCTCGCTGAACGAGCTGATCGGCATGAAGAACAGGCTGGAGAAGATTCTGATGAAAGACACGGAGACCGTGACAGTCAGATGCAATTGCTGCGGCAAAACGCTGGACCTGAGAGTCATCCCCGATTCATGCATCGCCAAATCGGGCGCGGCGCTGAAGCAGGGGTGGATATGCTGCCCGTCGCTCGAGTCCCGTGACGCCGACGTATGCTGGTGCCCGGACTGCGAGGAGAAGACCACGCTGGCGGAGCTGATGGGGCTGGAGGATTTCGATGGCTCTGTGGCGAAAGCGGTCATGCTGGAGCTGGACAGCTTCGGCATGGACAGCGCCCGCAAGATGGTCGAGCTCATGCTGGAGAAGCTGGACGAAGGCTTGGTCTGCAAGTGGCTGGACAAGAAAGACTGCAGGATAACGTTCAAGGCGGCGCTGGGGATGAGGCCTGTGTACGCGGAGAACGAAATATACAAGGCGATGTGCGAGGGCACGCTCATGAGGATTCTCGGCAAGGTCGCGGGGGATGCCCTCATCGACATGGCCGAGGACGAAGTGGAGAAGGACAGGGAGGAAGACGAATGATTTTCAAGAAGAAAGAGGTCATCCTGACTTCGGACGGCCAGAGCCTAGGTGCTCTGTTGGACAGCGCCAAGCTCGCCGCTCAAACGGCGGAAGAGCTGAATGAAAAGGGCGACTTCGATGGCTGCAGATGGTATATCAGGGCGGCTAAGGAGAACCTGAGCTGGGCTCTGAAGAAAGTCCCTTACAACAGCTATTCCGCCCCAGATTACAAGGAGCTGTGCCTGGAGAACATCGATGACAGGGTCAGAGCCGCTGCGGATTCCTGCACCGAGGATGAGATCGAGAGATATCTCGGCTCAGCCAGGACCTCTTTGGACGTGATAGAGCGCAGTCTGCTCAAGGCGATAAGCAAAGAGCACAACTATGCTCTCTGCGACGGCTTCCCCGGAGCCCCTGCGCAGGTCACCTGGTTCGGCCTGAGGAAGGACGCTCTGAAGGCAGGGCAGGAGAGATGGGACAGCCTGAGCGACGAGGTCAAGAGATATGCATGGGAGGGCGTGTCCTTCGCGGTCGTCGATGCTATGAGCAATGTCGTGAAGGACTGGTCCGCCGAAGAGATGGACAGGGCGTTCAACGAGCAGGGCGAAGCCGCGAGGGCGGAGCTGCGCGAGAAGGTCGCCAACGAAGAGGACGGCTATACCAAGGTCCCCGCATGGAGGATGGCGTTCCATCTGCCGTGGGAGCGTTCGGGCTTCTATGCCGACAAGTGGGTCCGCGACCCCGAGACCGCCGTCGTAGTATCCGGCGGCGGCGAGTACCCCGAAGGCATCAGCGTCGACCTCATGAGCATCCTGGAGGCATCGCCTCTGGAAGAGGACAAGGTCCTGCTTGAGGACATGAAGAATAAGAAAGGAGACGATGAAGACAAGGAGGAATGAGAGAGATGGATGATGAAACATATGAATCTGACCTGAGAGCCTTGCGCCACAGGCTGGAGAACGTCACGGACAGGCTGTTTGTCGCCAAGAGGATGAAATACCGCGCCAGTCCCGAGTTCGAGGGCTGTGTCAGGAACGCGCTGGATGACTTGAACAAACTGGATGTGGTCTTGTGCGAGATGCAGAAGGAGGCGCTTGCACGGATTGAAGCTTCCAAGTACCCGATTGACACCAAAGTGTATGCGGTCACCAAATCCAAGCACAAGCTCTTGCTGAATGGAGACAATCTGCGCCAGGCATGCAAGAACTCGATATACAAGCTGGACCATGCGGGGCTGGTCGTAGAGGGCACGCACCCTATGACCAACACCGCGCCTTTCGGCAAGATGATTATCCCCTTCGGAAAGATATAGTGCATCACCGAAGTCCAGGAAAGAAGGAAGTGCGAAGAGAACGAATCTAAGGAGGGATGAGAAATGGATGAAAATGTGAGAGATGCACTGAGGGGCGTCGCGGACATACCCGACTATTGCACAGTCGCATGCGAGCGTTGCGGCAAAACGCTCGACGTGAAGTCCACAAAGGACGACCTTGACTTTCACAATGCGCTGATGGCAAAAGGCTGGGTCGACTTCTCCGACACAACAGACAATTCCCTGCACATCTATTGCAGGGAATGCGAAGAGAGCACCTCGCTGGCAGACATGATGGGTTTGGAGGGCTTCGAAGGCTCTTCGGCAGAGGCTGTCAGGATAATGATGGACAGGTTCGGCATGGACTATGCCCGCAGGCTGATCGAGCTCATGATAGAGAAGCTCGGTGAGGATGAGGTCTCCGAGGTGTTGAACTACAGGGAAATCAGGCTCGCTTTCAAATCCTCCCTCTGTTTGGGGGAGATAGTCAGATTCAACACGCTTGCGAAATCCCAGGCGGAGAACACACTCATGGACACCTTGTACACCGTTGCGAAACTGGTGTTCTCCTCCATGTTGAGGGCGGAGAGATGACAGTCATCATGAACATCCCCGCCACGCTCATATGCGACAAATGCAACAAGAGCGTTGAGACGTGCATCCCTGTCAGCAACAGCGGAGGATATCCCCTTGGCATCATAACCATGTGCAAAAACGGATATTTCTGCAAGTACGACCTTGGCAGATGCCCTGCCGTCGGAGAAGGATGGCACGTCAAGCTCGATTATGGGCCCTGGAAAGCTCTCTGCCCGGACTGCAAAGAGGCGGACGAATGACCTGCATAGAGCTGCGCACCATGTACAAAGGAGGCCTCTTCAGCGAGGGGGCGTTCGATATACGCCCGGCTCTGACGGCATCCTGCCTTGCCCATATGAGGCTCATCGACGAGGACGGCAACGCAGCGTATCTGTGCGTGGACAAGACGGGCATCGCAAAGATGATAGATGCTCTGCAGGAACAGCTCAGAATCATGGAGACCGCCGAATCTAAGACGGACTGACGCCTGGAAACCCCTTTCAACAAACCCTTTACCCATATGATTATATACTCTGAGCGTATACAGAATCATGACGAGGTCGGTGTCCTCTCGGGCGCCGAGATATCATCCTCGCCAGGATTTGAGTACATGGAGAATGGAAAGAAATTGAAGGTCGTCGAGCTGTTCAGCGGCATCGGCGCACAGGCACAGGGGCTGAAGGATGCAGGCATAGGCTTCGAATCGGTCTGTTGCGAGATAGACGCGAAGGCTCACAAGAGCTACTGCGCCATACACGGCGACACGCCGAACCTCGGCGATATCACCAAGCTGCAGAGGCTTCCCGAGGCGGACCTGGTGACGTGGTCGTTCCCATGCCTCCGCGGAGATATGAGGGTCCAGACCTCGAACGGCCCTGTGCCTATCAAGGATGTGAAGGTCGGCGACATGGTACAGACCCACACGAACACATACTCCCCCGTCACAGCTCACGCCATGACCGGAATCAAGAAGGTCATCATGGTCAAGACGATGGAGGGGCATAAAATCGTATGCACGCCCGACCACAGGTTCCTGACCATCTGCGCCCATTCATGGGGCGCAGCAGGAGAGGGAGACATCGAATATGAATGGGTCCCTGCGAAAGACCTGCTGGGCAGGGTCGTCCTTCAGCCTAATGAATACTGGACTGTCCATCAGATGTACCATCCTGATGCAGTAGTCGGTATATCGGAGCTGCCTTATGAAGAGGAGGTCTATGACATCTGCGTTGAAGACGCGCATTCTTTCGTCGCAGAAGGCATAGTAGTTCATAATTGCACTGACCTCAGCATCGCATCGGGCACCCAGAAGGGCTTCGTAGAGGGCTCGGGCACACGTTCCGCCCTGGCTTGGGAGGTCATAAGGCTCCTCGAGACCGCGAAGGACGAGGGCGCCCTCCCCGAGTATCTGCTCATGGAGAACGTTCCCGCCATCCTCAACAAGAGGAACCTGACCGAGTTCAAGAGGCTCGTCGGCATATTGAACGATTTGGGATACACCTCATCGTACGATGTCCTCAACGCCAAGGACTACGGCGTGCCCCAGAACCGCAAGAGATGCTTCATGGTCTCCACGTTGCACCACGGCAAGTTCAGGTTCCCCGAGCCCTGCCCCGACGGGCGCGTGCTGAAGGACGTGCTGGAGCCTGCTGAGGATGTGCCCGACAAGCTCTGGCTGTCCAAGGAGAAGATAGCACGCTACGAGGAGCACTGCCAGCGCAACATGGCGAAGGGCAACAACTTCGGCTGGAAGCCCACAGACGGCGACTGCATCGCAGGCTCCGTCACCACCAAGGCTGACAGGCAGTACAGCAATTACATCATACAGGCGGGCAAGCTCAACATGCCGGGCTGGAAGGAGAGCATCTGCAGGGTCTACGACGCTGATGGCGTGTCGCCGACCATCACCACCCCTGGCGGAGGGGGGCACATGCCCAAGATAAAGTGGCCCTCGGGCACCCAGAAGGGGTGGATGGAGGCAGGCGACGGGGATGGGCTCGTCATGGCAAGGCCCCTGACTGCGCGCGGAACAGTCCAGCCCCAGCAGGCACCGACGGTCACGTGCGGCAACACCACAGGGGTGTGCGTCAACGACCCCAGGGGGGCCGTGCAGGAAGCTCTGGAGGGCAAGCTGAGGATAAGGTACCTAACCACAAAAGAGGCATGGCGTCTGCAAGGCTTCTCCGACGAGGCGTTCTACGCCGCCAAGGCGGTGCCCACCAGCGACACCCAGCTCTACAAGCAGGCTGGCAACTCCATCGCCGTCCCGTGCCTGAAGGCTATCTTCAAGGGCATGTTCGTCGACGAGACATGGGAGAGCGTCAAGGCGCCCAAGGCATTGGACGCATATCTTGACTGAGAGGAAGCGAGATGACAGACATAAGAGTGGTAAAGACGAACGACAAGGGCAAGAATCACGAAGAACTCCTGGACGCATGCAAGGACTGCAGGTTCTATGTAGGGCACTGCCTATGCGCGATAGGGGCAGAGATCGACAGAGAGTACGAGAAAGGGTTCCCGGAGGGGTGCCCTCTTCCCGAGTTCGAGGTGCCTGCCCTCGGCCCCTGCCCCGTGTGCGGGAGGGAGGGGCGCTTCATATTCGATAAGAAGAGGCATCCTCTCGACTATGACAAAGAGGTGCGTTGCGACGGTTGCGGATTCGAGCGCAACTATAGCGGGTTCACCATAGACTACTGCGTCCGGGACTGGCAGAAAGCCCATGCCCGTGCAGAGAGCATAAGGGCAGAGACGGGCGCGGCTCTCGGAGAAGGATGCAACACCTGCGAATACCTCATAGACAGGGGCGAAGGCAGACATCCTTGCTGTAAGCTGGCCCCCAGCTGCTCTCTGCCCGACGTAATGATATGCGACATGTATGTGAAGAAGGGAGAAAAGGAGCTCAAGGGCAAGGACGACCACGGTTGCCTCCCCTGCCCCTTGTGCAAGAGCACGAGCCTTGGCTATCTGTTTGACAAAGAGGGCTACATGATAGAGGATATCCGCTGCAAGAGGTGCGGGTTCGAGACGGGCATACACTACTGGAACAAGCTGGCCATGAAGTGCAGGAAGGGGGAATGAAGGTGGATGACCATCTCTATATCAGAGTGCCTGCCGACAGGGTGGAGCACAGCTCTGTGAATGACACGTACATGGTGGACCTGGGCCTTGCAGAGGACGTCGTCAAGATGGTGCTCGGCGCCATGGTCCATCCCGGCATGGCGGTCATGATGGACAAAGGAGAAGATGAAGAGGAGGAAGGGGAATGACGCTCAGATTCGATGACAATGCTATCCCTTGCCGGGTCGTCTGTGACAGGTGCGGCAAGGAACAGGCCACGACCCTGACAGTCATATCGTCAGGCATACCACGGGTATTTGATGATGCGACTTGTGACGAATCAACCATCTATGCGAGGCTCGATGTGGCGGGTCTTGTCAAAATAGGTTGGCGCACTATGCTCAGACCTGATGCCTCAGAGAGGATCGCAGAGTCCAGGCATGCTGACTTGGATTGGCTCGTTTGCCCAGAATGCAAAGACATATGCTTGAGAGAAGCAAGGCAGAGATATGAAAAAAAATTCAAATGCTTTGGATTTAGAGCGACTGAAGACAAGGAGGATAAGCAATGACGGTGGTAGACTGGAAGACAAGATACGAGCTGCTAGAGCGTGAGAGCAGGGGCTATGGAGAGGGCACGACCTCTCCCCTCTGCGATATCTTGATAGCAAAGAACATCGTGATAAGGGATTTGAAAGATGAAGTCCAAGACCTGAAGGAGCAGGTAAAGAGACTGAACGACGAGCTGAAGAAGGTGAAAGGATGACAGAGACAGTTAAGACTGCAAAAGAGAAGATGGAAGCCCTGCTCGCAGGGAAGGAGGTGTGGCAAGACAATCTCGGCTTCAGGCTCTCTGAAGATGGCGAGATGCAGGTGAGTTCCGAAGACTGCATCGGATGGGAGAACACCGATGGCGGAGGACTGTCCATGACCCAGAATGCAGTAGCATGCATGCCCTCGGCCAAGTACACGTTCTGCCAGGCCATCGGCTTGATGGCTCAAGGCAAGACCATGCGCCCCGTAGGGTCCAGAGACAAGTACATCATACACCCGGAGATGGGGCTTGTATCTCATTCATACGGTTGCGGGCCGGACGGCACGTGGTCGGAGCCTCCTCTGTTCGCTGAGGAGACAGAGGGCATGTGGGTGGAGGCAGACGAATGAACGTGGTGCTGCTGAATATGACTCCCCCGTGGGTCGCGGACATGGCCGCGAGATGCTGCATGTCCGCGGAGATGCCTGAGATGACCTCGGCCACAAGGGCCATGGAAGCCGCGTGCCTCTCCGGGCACCTCTCCATACTGGAGCACATGACTGTCAGCTTCTCTATCGAGGGCATAAGCAGAGCATGCTCGCACCAGCTCGTCAGGCATCGCCTCATGACAGTCAGCCAGCAGAGCCAGCGCTATGTGGCGATGGACGGCTTCGCCTACGTCACGCCCGACTCGGTGCGCCTGAGCGAAGATGGCCATGCCGAAGAGGTCTTCGACACGTACATGTCGCAGACCGCCGAGCTGTACGAAGCTATGACGAAGCTCCGGGACATCCCGCAGGAAGATGCCAGAGCAGTGCTGCCCAACGCATGCTGCACCAACATGGTCGTCACCATGAACCTGAGGGAAGCGGCGCACATCTGCCAGTTGAGGACGTGCTCCCGCGCTCAGGCAGAGGCGAGGGCGGTCGCTAATGACATGAGTGATCAGATAAAAGACAAGCTCCATCGCTACGGCATCTACACGCTGGACAAGCTCTTCGGCCCCCAATGCGAAGCTCTGGGCTATTGCCCGGAGAAGAAGACCTGCGGGAAGGAGCCGACGCTGAAAGAGCTGCGCGACGCATACGAGGGCGCAGGCAACCTGTGAGAGACAATGAAAGCTGAACAAAGCTGAATCAGCATACAAAGGCGATACTATGCAAGACACTGTGATAGACTTGAGCAAGGCTGTGCTCTGGGACCCTGACGATGACAAGGTGCGCATAGAAGGGGATGCGCTGAAAGGGCACGTCTTCATCCCTGCCGAGAGGTACGGGAAGAGGACAAGAGTAATCATCGCGTCGCGCACAGACTGCGAGGTGCGCACAATGCGCATGACAACGCAATGCCTGATCGACGTGTGCGGCAAGGCGCTCAGAACATACGATTTCACCGCATCCACGGGAGAAGTGCTGACCGCAATCAACGGCACCGAAAGGAACCTGCTGATGGGCAAGGGCGCCGTCTCCGTGTCCAAGGAAGCGGTAAGGCGCATGAAGAAGACCGTCAAGAACGCCGACTTCAGACTGATGGTGCTCATATGACATTGGAAGAATCCGTCGGCATGGAAACGTTCGACCCTCGCCTGCTCTCCGACACGGCATTGCCATTGGACAGCCTGGACATGGACCAGGCAAGAGAGGCATTGGCGTGGTGCGACGAGCAGCTTGCGATGTGGAAGAGCGCCACAGAGGTCTTGAAGGAGTGCTGGGGCAAGGCGCAGGCTGTCGGAGACGCTATGTCGCGCGTCTCCGCAGGCTATCCCGACCCGTGCTGGACGCTGGCGATGATGTTGCACAGCACAGCGCATCAGCATGCCTGCGCGCATGACATAGCCGCCAAGCGCGTCAAAGAGCTCGAACATATGAGAGCGTCTCTCGCCGAGAGCATCGGGATGCAATAAACTATATATAGACATGAATGATACTGAATATTGGCAATCTAACCGGATTGTGTATCTCTTTGGTCTTCGTCCGATGACCCCGGAGCGAGTCTGACATTTCCTCGCTCCGGGCGAGGACCGACCAAGAGGGATAGGACCGAGAGGTGAATGAAGATGAAGAACATCGAGATAGCAGGGGCGGTAGATTGATCTATCGCTCGACGAAGAGCAGCACGGGACGTAACTTCGTTTCAGAGGAGGACGTCATGGCTGCAGTGGAAGAGAGCCCGGGCGCCAGTTATCGGGACATCGCGCGCCGTCTGGATGTGTGCATGACCACTATCAGGCGCCATATGCGCATTCTGATAGCTCAAGGGAAGGTAGAGGTGAGGAGGGCTCCCGACTCATCTCACATGTACTTGGTGTACAGCAACATCTATGACGCTGCAGAGGATGCGACGATGCGCGCCGTGAGGGCGTTCTTCGCAAGGGCGTCGCCATATGCCCGTAACCCGGGGCAGGTCGTCACGTACACAGAGAGCGTAGCCGTTGTCAGGATAATCCAGCACAGAGGACTGTTCACGCTGAACGTGCTGTGCGAGGGAGAGAGCCGTTCGAAGACCCTGAGCTTCGACCTGTGCGTAGACGGCGTCAGAAGGCTGCATGGCGGCATGCCCCTGCCGATGATGGGGCTCAAGAGGACGGAGGCCCCGGAGGGCACCGTCATCTATTCCAAAGACATGTCCATCGTGACTGAGGTGAGCATATGAGCGTTCGCGCAGAGCTGTGGTCCTCAAAGGGCCGCCTCGTCATGTCGCAGGTCTATTGCGGCGACAAAGAGTGGATAAAGGAGCAGATCGCGACGCAGAACGAGCTGGTATTCCTGCGTCCCTGCGGAGGTGAAGAATGACAACGCATCAAGAGCTGTTGGACAAATGGAGCAAAGAATACGGGCTGGACCCCTCCAAGACGACGTTCGTGGGGTTCGAGGACCTAGGGGGGTCCCTCCACGAGGGGTTCACCATGGGGGTCTGCAGATGGGGCAACGGCAAGGCAGAGGTGGCCCTGGGCAACAGGTTCGACGGGAAGCTGGGGTGGCTGGAGACATCTGTGCTGTGGCACGAGATGTGCCATGCCATCGCCTATCTGGAGGACCTGAAAGGCAACGGGCACGATGCCCGGTGGAGAGAGCTGAGGAATTCGAAGAAAGCGTACATGATAGGCGATTGGGTCGCTAAAATCGCCTACGTGTTCTGGAAGGTGAAGCAATGAACGAGAGATCGGAGAAAGCATACGACAGGCGGACCATCCGCACAAAAGCGGATTTCCTGATGGAGCAGTCTTGGGCATTCATGAGACTGGCCAAGAAAGCATTCGAGTGCGGAGAACTGTCCTTTGGAGATTACAAATATCTCAGGAACAGGGGAGAGAGCGCAAGGCATCAGTTCCAGAAAGCCATCAACGCGATGGATGCGCCGACGTCCTGTGAGACGTGCGCCCACTGGCACGACGAGGATTGCAACGCGATGGAGAGAATGTCCTCTTATGACGTGGCCATGAGCAACGAAGGGCACTGCCCCCGCTGGCTGAGGATAGAAGAAGAGGAAGAAGAAACCATGGAGGAGTCCGAGTGACCTGGTGCGGCCACGACCCGGACGGAGAAAGACCTTAGACCGAAGAGGAGATGAGAGAAGATGAGTGTGAAGAGATGTCCGAAGAGAGAATGCCACGACTGCAAGCACGTCGTAGATATAGAGGAAGATATAACGGGCAGAGACCTGATCACCTGCGAGCTGGACGCATGCAAGTACGAATCCTGCATAAAGCAGGTCGAGTCTGTGTTCAGGCCCTGCCCGCTGTGCGGGCGCAGGCTCATGGCAGACGACCTGGCGTTCGTAGACGATGAAGGAATGCCCTTCGAAGAGATGTCGCATATAGTCGATTTCGATAACGTCGCGGATGTGAAGAAGAACGCCATGTGCAAGTCCGACCGTATCGCTGCGAATAGGCGCAAGGACAAGAGGTGGATGGCAGAGGCAGAAGAGGTGTATGAGTATGCTGTAAGCCACGTGGAATACCTGGTCCTGAGCTGCAAATGCGGCTTCCACTTCAGTTTGTACGCTGAGGACGTGCGCTTCCCTGAGAAGGGCTGGCTGAACAGATATTGCGAGAAGGCGAACAGGAGGGCGACAGAATGAACAGGAGATACTGCGACAGATGCGGCAAGGAGATACACCCCGGCGTCTGTAAGAACCACAGGTTGCATCACGCATGTCCATACTTCCCCGAGATAAATGGCGCAGACTCTTACGAGGACTACAACTACAGCCTCTGTATGGATTGCGCAGAGGCGTTCAAGCTTTGGATGGGTGGTGCGGAATGACCTCGACAACGGTCACTACCTGCAACAGACTGGGAACTGTTCAGATGAAGAGAAATGACGAGATGTGAAGAGTTGATAGAATGGATATGAACATAACTCTCGAAGACGGATTGAGGCTGAGCGAGCTGAAAGGACAGCTCGCACAGCTCCAATATAACCTTGACCACATCGACATAACCATGTTGCCTACCGAAATATGGATATGTCTGCTCATAGGTCTCCTTATCGGGGTGTTGTCTAGCGCGCTGTATTCGATATACATCCCCGACGAGGGGTGGTATGGCAAGCACGGAGAAGAGTTCGTCAGGAAGCGCAAGAGACAGAAATGCGTATGGCTGATAGCTACCGTGGCTATCGCTATGGCCCTATGCTTCATGGCATGCCATTGCGCGGAGCTCATCACCATCAATTCTATTCAGTCGGATATGGCGGGCGTACAGGCGCAGATAGACGGGATTCTGTCGAAATACGAGGTGCGAGCATGAGCGGCGGAACGTTGGAATGGACATACCTGATAGGCGATTGGCTCTATGCTCTCAGAAGGGACGAGAACAAGCTTGTCAACACGCAGGTCGCAGGGCTCGCCAAGGAGTTCAGGGACCTCATAGAGGAAGCGGACCTGTACCTCTCCGGGGATACGGGAGAGGAGAGAATGCAGAAGGCGTGGAAGCGCTTCTGCGAGAACACGGGCATGCCCGAAGACGCATGCAATATATCCTGGGAAGAGGATTACGACTTGGAGGAATGAGAATGGAACCGCAAGATATGGCACTGATATGCGGAGTCCTCGGACTGATCATGGGGTTCGCCCTGGGACTGCTCGGAGTGATTCTCGCCGTGATAGTGGGCCTCGTGATGGTCGTCGTCTATAAGGACGATGAGAACAACGCAGGGCTCGGAGCGATGGCATCATCGCTCGTGGGCGGCATATTCGGATGGATGATATACGCCGTGCTGCTGAAAGCGGCATGGGGCTTCTGACGAGGCGAGACCATGACCGACGCTATGGATTCATTCGTCAACGGCCCCTTGAGCGTCTTCGCAGATGCGCTGGCGCATTGCAAGACGAGGGGGGGCTATACCGTGCGCGAGAGCGCGATGCTGGACATACTGGACAAGGCATTGTCCCAAATGCCCAAGCCGGGCGAATGACATCCTCTGAAACCTCTTACCCTAGTCCTGTGGCGCAACGGTCAATCGCTCCTGACTTTGAATCAGGCGACCTCGGTTCGAATCCGAGCAGGACTGCTCTCTAAAAAAGTAATACATTTTTATATCAAAAAGTAATACATCTTCTTGCTATGACTCAAAGCACAGCAGTGAAGACAGTCACACGCCAGGGCAACTCCCTGGTCGTGATGATCTCTAAAGAAGCAAAGCAGATGGGCATCAAAGACGGCGACAAGGTGGAGATCTCCATCTCTCCTGCGAACATGCCCGCAGAGAACAGGTTCTTTGGCTTGCAGGCGCTCAGGCTCTTGCTGGACGGGCATATGCTCAAGTCCATCGACAGCCCCGTCGCAAGGAGCGAGGACGACGTCATCTATGCGATACTGGACCCTCTCGGGCTCTGCGGCGAAGGACAGCCCAAGACCAGCGCAGATATCTGGCTGGCGTTCGGCGAGCCCGCAGGAAACAGGCCTGCGAGGACATGGGTATCCAGATGCAACGATGTGCTCGCTCTCGTCACCGCAATGAACTGGTCTGTCGAATCCTGCAAAGATGCCGACGAGATGACTCTCAACACCAAGGCCTACCTGGCAATAATCCAAGATGCCAAAGAGGTGCTCGCCGCGAAAGGCATCGAGATAACCGAGGAAGAAGTCGACAAGATGATAATGAAACTCAACGACATCGGATGGGACTACGACAAGAAGGAGAACAAGGGGGTCTACGATGGCAACAGGCTCTGAGGCCCTGAAGCTCTTCGAAGAGGGCAAAGTTCTGGAGTCGGACATGGGGGGAGGCGTCAAATTACGCTACAACCCCATGACCCGTAAAATGGAGGCTCTGCACGAGGGGCAGATTCCGGTCAGCCCCGAATACGAGAACCAGTGGGTCGAGGTCGGCGCAGATATAGCCATGCTGTTCAAGTACGACTGGAAGGAAGTGGAGGAGTTGGAATGAAGGCCCTCGGCGACGTCAAGATGCCCCGCAGGAGCACCAAGCAGAGCGCCTGCTACGATTTCTTCGCTCCTGACGACATCCACCTGTCTAAAGGCAATTGGACCGAGGTCGACTCGCTCATCGCATTGGACGGCAAGGAAACCCCTGAGCTGTCTCTGACCAGGCACAATGCGCATACCGGATTCGACGAAGATTTCACGGTCAAGGCGACAAGATGGGCCCTCTTTCTGTACCCTCGCTCCGGGCAGGGATTCAAGCACAAAGTCAGGTTCGCCAATACCGTCGGAGTGATCGACCAGGACTACAGAGGCAACATCAAGTGCATGCTGACTGCCGAGGAAGACGTCATCATCCCTAAGGGCACCGCATTCATGCAAGGGCTTTTCGTGCCGTTCCTGACCCTCCCAGATGAGATTCCCGTGGAGGTCGTGCGTAACGGCGGCTTCGGCTCGACCGATGCGCCCGCCCCGAAGCGTCGCAAGAAGGGGAGCCAATGAGGACGTCCCCCAGGGTCAATGTCACAGGGCAATGCCCCAGGTGCAAATCCTATGACGTGGAAAAAACGAGCTTTCCATTCCCAAGCATAGGCATCCTTGTCCAGACAAGGTGCGCCACATGCGGGTTCTGGGTCGGGAACTGCTCCTTCGACAACGGCAAGGGAACGATAGAGCACAGGGGCTTCATGGAAGGCGGGGCATTGCCCCCCGATCTCCCTATGCCGATAAAGAGGACGGTGATGGAATGGCGAGGATATCAGAAGTGAAGGCGCGCTGGAGCGAGATGTGCCCCTACATGAACGATGTGGAGTTCGTCTTCCTGGACACGCCTATGATGTCCCTGGCTCCTGCCATCTCCACCGAGCTGGTCGACAACAGGGCAGTGTGCTACGTCACCGCCCCTCAGCTCGTCACCTATCTGAACGACGAGGCCCTCGATGAATGGCTAGGGGGGGTCAAGGAATACCTGGAGGGTGGGGTCGACAAACCGAGGGTGGTGGGCCCTGCCGTGCGCTCATCGCTGGCATCCCAGCAGTTCAAGCACAATCTGGACAAGAAGGTGCTCCAGTTCCACGGGTGGTCCCCGTCGAAGCAGTTCCGCCATTCTCTGGACAGCCGTTTCGCATCCCAGGTCATCGCCGTCAGAGAGCGTGTTCCCGTTGCCAACAAGAACCTGAAGGGGCTGCACATCTACCCCAGGCCGTGCAAGGCCGACCCTGTCGAAGACTCGCCTGTGAGCGTGTCGTACCTGGCAGGGCTGATGCTGGTGGACGGCCCCGCGCTCGCTTCCGACAAGGACCTGGTGACGTTCATCGTCGGCTTCTACCTGTTCAGGATGGGAGCGATGCAGCTCCTGGACACGGGCGAGATAGCTGTGCCGGGGCTGGACGAGTACCTGGAGGCGATGCCCAACAGGACGACCAACGAACGCCTGGTGAAACAATTGAGAGAGAGGAAGTGGATAGTCCCAGGGGTGACGGTATGAGCGAGGATATAGACATAGGCGTGTTCACGCCTACCGATGTGACCGCAGAGATTCTGAACATCAGGAACCTGCTCTACGCGAAGCGCATGCTGGACTACTGCGGCATCGTGGAGGCGGAAGACCCCGACCTCAGCTACACGAGGGCCGTGGTCAAGCTGGTGACCCTCGCGCGCGTGTCGTCGGATGTGCTGACTGTGAGGGGGCTGTGCGACATACGTCCCGACGTGAGGGCAGACATGTCCCCTGCGGAGAGGCTCCAATGGAGAGTCTGCCTGACTATCGGTGCAGACGAGCACACCCGCATGATGCTCGAGTCCATAGTGTTCGAGAACACCAAGGCTATACTCAAATCAAAGGGGCTCAGGCTGGAGCTCAGGTTCGACACGGACCTGGAATCGCTGTACGGCGTCTTCGCGGCACGCACGGCAGGGCCGCTGGATGCCGACAAGCCCTGGACGTTCATGCCTGAGCTGGACGAGGCGCATGTATATGTGCCTGCTCCATTGGGCATGAGCGCCGCATGGAGGCAATTGCGCAAGGAGGACCGCAGATGGGAGATAAAGAAGTCTGGAAAGGGGAAGGGTCGGATTGGGCCAGGCTCAGAATGATCTGGAGAGGGATGCGCAAGCGCGTAGAGAACCCCGCCTGCAAGGACTATCGGCACTACAAGGAGCTGGGGGTCTATATCTGCGACGAATGGCACGATTTCGAGAACTTCTACAATTGGGCCATGACGCACGGCTACCGCGACGGGCTGACCCTCGACAGGGTCAGGAACGCCAACGGCCCCTATGCGCCCTGGAACTGCGTCTGGAAGTCGCGCAAGGCCCAGGCGTATAACCGCACCACCAACCATCCTCTGAGGGCATCCAACGGCAAGATACGCACAGTAGTGCAATGGTCTGCTGAGACGGGGATACCCGAGTCCACCATACGCAAAAGACTATCTCTCGGGTGGACGGTCGATGAAGCTGTGGGATTGAAGAAAAGAGAGTGACCCCCTCTCCTCCGAGAGGGGGCAGGAGCAGTGTATGAACTGAAGGAGGGGCTTGCGCCCCTGTTTCATCAAGCGCCGACAGACACGTTGGTGATACGCCCGTGTCCGATGAACTTGTCGATACGGGTCTCCATCCTTGCGTGGATGACAGACTTCTCGAGAAGCTGGCGGGTGATGGCGATGTTGTCGACGGTGTAGACGCTGACAGGGGTCAGCATTCCCATCCAGATGTGGTTGGTGTCGAGCAGGTACAGGTCTCCCATCTCGGTCGAGAGGGGGCGCTGAGTGGCCCAATTGTACGCTATGTCGTAATCGGGCATGAGCGGGATGTTGAGGTAGGAGTTCATGAGGATTCCTCCCTCCCTTCCGGGGAAGGTCTTGACACCGGCGAAGGTCCTCTGCACACTGACAGAATCGAGGTACAGGTTCCTTGCCCTGAACTGAGCGGCTATCTTCTGCTCGGCGAGCTGAGAGATGGCCCACATCTTGTTGTTGACGTTGCCCATGTCATCCCATCCGGGGACACAGAGCCTCCAGAGGCTGTCGAGATAGTCGAGGTCCATGGTTCCGCCATCGGCATCGACGAGGTTCCCGTCGAAGCTAGTCGTCTTGGTGGACCTGAAGTCGTACAGGTCTCCTTTCTTTCCTCCATAGGGAGAGACCATGTCGTCGGTGATAGTCACTCCGCGGTTGGTCTTGCCGACCTCCTCGTACGAAGAGATCATCCTGGCAAGTCCCTGCAGAGACGTCTCGACGGTGGCCCCTGCAGGAGTCATATCGCTCTTGCTGGACCAGTCTCCGTTCCTGACGGCGGTAGGCTGTTTGCAGCCGATAGGCCTGAGGATGGCGAGATTGATGTTGTGAGCATAGGTCTCCGCAATCATCTTGGCGTACTGCTTGTGGCTGGAGACATCGTCCTTGCCTTCGACGGCCATCAGGCCGAGACCGTAGTCCCACGAGAACGGGACCTCTTTGTAAGGCTCGGCCAGCTCGAAGACGGGCATGAACTTGGACTCGGGAATCTTTCCGTCCTGGACGGTCTGGTATCCGATACCCTGGAAGTTGCCGTTCTCATCGAGTCCGACGTCGGCATGCTCGGGCGCGATACGGACACCGATGTGGTCGTAAGGCCTGGAGCCGATGGCAGTGTATGTGTTTTTGCACTGCATCATGCCTGCCATGATGTCGGCGCCGTATATCTCGTTGAAGTAGCCGTTGTCTCCATAGGATGCGACTCCGTCAGACCTCCTGATGGCGCTGCCTGCGAAGATCTGCCAGCCGCCGTTGTAGAAGTCGTCGTACAAGTCCATCATGGCCTCGGGGGTAGGAGAGTACGTGCTCCCGTACTGAGACCCGTGCCTGTAGAATTCACCTGCTTCTGACATGGTAATTACCTTTGTTCCTTTTATCGTCTGTTTGGTTTATAAAGCATACTGAAAAAATCAAGCCGCTTTCCTTATCCTGAGGCCCGTCGTGAGCCTGTTCATCTGCTTGGCCATCTCGTCAGGCTCGCCGTCGCCCTCTGTGGGAGCGAACGATTTCCTGAGGTTGTTGAGCGAATCCGAGAGCTGCCTGTCCTGCATCGCCTCGTCTCCCCTGCTCCTGTAGTCGCCCATGGCGGACATCGCCGCGGGACGAGATGAGGACTTGATGCATCCGCCTTCCGCGAACACCTTCCTGACATCGAGGTCGGACGTCCTCTGATAAGAGGGCATCTCTGACCTCCTGAGAGGCATGAAGGCGTCCTGAGGGACCTCCTTCTCGTTCATGACGGCCTCCATGACGTTCATCCTGTCTCCGAAGAAGCTCTTCTTGACGCCTGTCTCGCCGGGCTTGATGTCCGTCACCCCGGTCGCCTTGTCGACGGCATCGTCGGTGACAGCATCGGAGGCTTCCTCGGCAGGCGTGTCTCCGCCCGCGTCGTCGGCCTTCTCAACGTCTTCCTCGTCCTCGGACTTGTCGCATCCCTCGGACTTCTTGACCTTGTCGTCGTCCTTGTCCTCTTCTGCGGACTTCTCCTTCTCCGCCTCGTCCTCGGTCTGCCCCTCTTTCGGGCCGTCGTCTGCGGGCTCGCCACCTGCGGGCTCTCCTCCCGTCTCAGGGGGCATGTCACCGGGCATGTCGGAAACGCCGCCCTCCGCAGGGGGCATCTCGGGCGCGGGAGCCTCCGCAGGGGGCATTCCTCCCATGTCGGGCGCACCGCCCATCGCCTCTGCAGGCATGGCGGATATCTGCGCAGGGTCGGGCTCAGCGGGAAGCGGCGCAGCTCCGAACGTCTGGGCCCAGAGAGCCTGGACGCCTTCGATGAACTGCGTTATCTTGGCGACCTCCTCCATGTCGCCCTGGTCCAGGGCGTTGTGGGCCTCGCTGGTCATGCCTGCGAGCATATCGGAGAAGACATCGTCTTTGGTGTAGGCGAACTGAGAGTAGTCGGGCATGCCGCCCATGTCCTCCCCCATCGGAGGCATTTCTTCCATGCCGGGGGCTCCAGCATCCATGCCGGGTGCTCCTGCATCCATCGGAGGCGCACCGCCCATGTCAGGGGCTCCTGTGTCCATCGGAGGCATCCCCCCCATATCTCCTCCCACATCGGGAGCCGGGGGCACGCCTGCGCCCATGTCAGGCGCAGGGGGCATGTCCATAGGCGGGGCATCCATAGGGGGCGCACCGCCCATATCGGGTGCGGGGGCGCCCATGTCAGGGGCCCCGGCGTCCACAGGGGACATTCCTCCTGCATCTTCCCCCATGCCGGGGTCGGCGGGAGGCATCTCTCCGGGCGCGCCCATAGGGGGTGCTCCCCCGAGGGCGGCCGCCTGGTCATTGGCCGCGTCGATGGCCCCCTGGTCTCCTGCGAGCTGGGGGATGACTGTCTCAGCGGTACGGGAAGTGTCGTTGCCGACGTCCGCGAGAAGGTTCGCAAGGACATCGAGCTTGCTCGAAACGGTGGCGTCGGATTTCTTGACGCCGTCAATCTGGTCTTGGAACTCATCCCAAGCTTGATCCGCATTCATGTCGTAAGAATATATGTTGTGGTATAAAAAGAGGTTTCATGGTAAAAGGTTTTTCCGATGCCTCAGCACATCTGCCCGATGGATTGGAGCATCTGCAGGGCCTTCAGGACGAGCGCGGGGTCGATAGCCGCGACCTGCTGCATCTGCGGACCTGCCATGAGCGCCCTCATATCGACGGCGGAAGCCGCGGGGGCCTCGATAGGCATCTCGGCCGCTTCGACAGGGGCATCGGGAAGCTCCTCGGGAACCTCTTCGACAGCGATATCGACCTCGGGCTCATCGTCGCCTTCGGGGATGTCAGAGGCCTCCTTGTCCTTGGGGGCATCCTCCTTGTCGTCGTCCTTGCCCTTCTCGGACTCCTTGTCATCCTCTTCGTCTTTATCATCCTTGGAAGCTTTCTCCAGCCTGTCGCAGAACATAGCCAACACATCGGAGATGCGCTTGATGCCTGTGTTCATGCCCTCGATGTCCTTGCTGGTGATGGCCTTGCAGACATTGTCGATGCCCTCCAGCATGTAGGGGTCCATGCCGCCCTTCCTGAGGTCGGTCATAGCCTGCACCGCGGCGTTGGCCACGTCGAAATCAGTCTTCTTCATCCCCATCATGGAGTAGTACATCTCCTGCGCATCGGTGCCTGTGCCGTTGACCAAGCGCATGAGCCTCATGGGAGAGGGCATGTCCCTCTGCTCCCATTTGCCGTAAGGGTTGTATGATGCCATAATCTGTCATCTCCTATTTGATTTAAATACTGCTCGCAAACCAGAACCCGTCGTCACGGGCCTCTATCATGCCCAGAGTGTAAAGGTCCTTGAACCTGCTCTCAGGCATCCAGAGCACCTCTCCGTCACGGGTTATCTCCCCGTAGCGGTATGATTTCTTGAACTCCGCCTCCAGCACCTTCTCGGGAGAAGGTATCAGGACGCCGCCCTCGCAGGGCTCCGCACGGTAGCCTGCCTCGGCTATGCTGGCGCAGTCCTCGGCGCTCAGCCCGGGGATGAACACGCCCTCTTTCCTGGCGTGCGCCTCTATGCCCGACTTGCGAAGCCTGTTGCGCATGAGCATTATGGGGCAGTCCTCTTCCGAGCGATGGAGCATGACCTCCTTCAGGTCGAGGACCGCAGCAGGCTCGCCGATGCTCTTGTCCGATTTTGCCAGCGCGGCATCGTTCTGCCATATCAGGGTAGCGTACTTGTTGATGGGATGCGGGGTGACCGCGATCTCCATGAGCTGCCTCATCTTCCTCCTCACGTAGCACCCGTGGTCGCTGTCGCAGGTCCTGTCCTCCTTGGATGCGTCGCCTGCGACGGAGAGCTTGTTGGCGCCTTTGGAGAACGCCTTCCTGGCCGTCTTGTACACAGGCTCGTCGCCTTTGAACAGGTTGCCCCATACGGATATCCCGGGGCCGTTCTCGGTCTCGATGGGCTCCCAGCCCCAGACCGTGCCGATGATGTAGTTGGAATGGTCCCAGCTCATTGGCCCCGAATGGGCTATGTAGTCATCCATCAGGTCTTTGACGGAATCCAGGTCCACTAGCTCCCTCTGCTTGTCCACCGTCTCGACTGTCGCTTTAGCACAGAATGAATACGATGAGGGAGAATCTTTCACGCTGTACCAGGCGTTCCTGCGGGCCGCCAGCACATCGCTCTCGCTGGGGTCGTCTATGCCGTCTATAGATTCGTTGTACTTGTCCATCCAGGCACGGGCATCCGTGTCGCTCAGAGCCGACCTCACCTGTGTCGGAAGCTCCTTGATATTTTGATACATGATAATCACCTATCCTATGGCACATCATCTGCTTTTTGGTCCCTTTGACGTCTATTCCATCCATCCACCCTATGCATCTGACCACATCGGCATGGAGCATGCCCATTTCCGACGCCAGGTCCCTTACAGATATCCACCCTGCATAGGGGATATGGGATTCCAGGATACCATATATGTCGTCGCAATGGTAGCGCCAGTACATAAGATGCGCCCAGATGCGCCTGGCCTCGGCATCGTCGGCGTTGAGCCTCACGGACCTCCCCCACTCTTCCGAATCGGATTCCACGTCCGCACCCGGTATCTGCGACAGTATGGCGGATATCTGACGGGGCGTGGCCTCTGTGAGATAGGATATCTCGGTGACGCTCACCCACCTGTTGCGCATGTCCAGCACGGTGGAGCCGACCAGGGCGCGCAGGTTGTCGCGTCTCATATCGGCCCCCTGACCTCGGAATGGATGTCCTTCTCCCAATCTATGCTGTTGCCGACAGGCCCGTCCGCTTCAGTCACATAGATAGAGTTCTTCAGAACCCCCAGGTCGCTGTCGGGAGCACGGAGCCCCTCGACGTCCTGTCCGTTGATGTTGTCCTTTATCTTATCGGCCAGGATGTGCGCAAGGCCCTCTATGGGGTCGTCGTAGTCCTCCGAAGCCTGTTTCATGTACTCTTCGATATGGTCTTCCACATCATGCAGGGCGGGACGGATGAACGGGTGGGGCGCAAGCCCGTTCTTGATCACATTGTGATAGGTCGCAGAGGCGAGCCTGAATGCATCTTTAAGGTCGCCTGTGTGCCGTGTGGCCCATAAGTACAGTGAATAAAACGTATCGGTCACCCAGCGCTCTGTGACGTTCCCATCCGAATCATAGAATATCTTGCGTGTCTTGGACCCTTTGGATTCGGCGCCCTTGGTCCCGAACTCCAGAGAGAGGGCATAGGGCGCGTCGATGACCACGCTCCAGCTCTTCATCTTCTCCTTCATCTGCTTTTCGATAGAATCTGCCAGCGCGTCGACATCTATAGACGCATTCACCGGGACTTCGATGCCTTTGTCTGCCATCTCATATCTCCGCCGCGTCATCGGCCTCGCGCTGGGTCAGCTCTTCCTCGTTCTTGACCTCGTCGATGTCATGGTCCTCCCTCCTGGCGGTGCCGTTCTCGGGCGGCCCCTCGCCGTCTCCGGGCAGGATGCCCTCATCGGGAGCGATGGGGCTCGCGCCCCCGCCCGCCCTGGATTCTCCGGGGCGCAGGAGGCCCTGCCTTCTGAGCTCTGCCTCCTGCATCATCTGCTCCATGGGGATCTCGCCGTACCTGAACTTGCCGTCGATGAATCCGTAGGGGATGCCGAGCTGCTGCATGCCCTCTGTGACTTGGATGTTGTCGACCATCTGCTTGACATCGGTGTATGCCTTGGACGGCCTGCCGAGGACGAGCTCCCAATCGGTTATCTTGGTGGATATCTTCCTCTGGATCCATTTGAGCGCATTGTCTATCTTGTTGTAGCGGCCGAGGATATACCTGTCGAAGATGGTTATCTGCTGAGACTCGTTGTTCATCCCGCCCGATGCCTCCACATCGCCTGCCAGGATGTTCGGCAGGCACCCGTGGGCGCATATCTTCGCAGTTATGTCGTCGCGTATCATCATGAGGTCCTGCGACGATTCCACGCCCAGGTCCAGCACCTGCGCGTCCATCTGAGGCACGCCGGGCACGGGCATGGGCGTGCAGACGATGGGGATTGAGTTGGTGTTCTTGCTCAGCACGTCAGCGATGCCCTTGGAGATGTTCTTCCCCTCGCCCTCGTTGAATCCGGGGAGGACGAGTATCTTCCTGACGTAGCCGAACTTGTACTTCTTGAGGTTGTGCTTGTTCTGATAGTGGTAGATGAGTAGCTCGTCTTCCATGTCCAGCCAGGACGGCCTCCCGTAGATGAGCGCAGGGGAGTCCCAGCAGTCCTTGAACAGCTCGTCCGCGCCGTATACCAGATAGTTGCCGTTTCCGCCGTATTGCGAGCCTATCTGCCAGATGGCGGGAACGAGAGCTTTGCCCTCCCTGGTGGCGATGTTGAGCGCTTCGGGGTCCTGGTCGAGGTCCAGGAGGATGTCGCGGTCTTCATAGGTGAACGCGAACCTGCGCCCGGGCATCCCCGTCTCGTCGTAAAGGTACTTGACGTACTTGGGGTCCTGGGAGACGAACTCCAGAGGCACCTGGCGCTTCATGTTGCCATCTTCATCTACAATGTCTCCCGTGACGCACAGAATGTAGCCCTGATTGTAAAGGAGCTCGGATTCGGCGAAGGACCATAGCACGTCCAAGAGGGTCTGGCCGTTGTTGTTCGCTTCCTCGATGAAGCTGACTCTCCTCCCTGCGGCGTTGTAATGGTCCAAGTACTTCTTCTGAGATTCGTCGGGACGGCGGAGGCGGACGCTTCCGCATTGGGAGCATTCCTTCACATAGTATTGGGTCTCATGCCCGCATTCCTCACATTTGTAGGCGAACTTGGGCTTGATGTCTATCTCGTACCTGAACAGCTCCATGCACGTGCGCTTGATGACTGTCGCGAGGATGGGGACATTGGTCCGATACCAGTCCATGAGCGTGTACATGTACCAGTACTGGTTCTCATACTGGAGCTCGTAGCGCTGGTTGGACGGACGCCTGGCGCCTTCGATGGTCGCGGGGACCCTGGGCGCGGGGCCTGTGCTGGACTCGTTCAGCAGAGAGCCGAACAGGTCTTCATCCATGGCCCTCGCCTCCGCTTTGGCCATCATCTTCTCCTCTATCATCTTGTTGAAGTCGGGTTCGGGAACCGCCGACACGGCCGCAGCTGCTCTGTGTGAAGTCCTCATTCTCTCACCTTAAGTAGTTATCAAGCGACACGACTTTGAACGAGTTGAGCGACAGTCCGTTTGCTGTGGCAAGGCCGCCCATCTCACGCGGGTCGTCGTCATCGTAAGTTGCATATACTCTGGGGGATTGTTCCAGATGTTTAATACTATGCTGGTCGGATTCGACGTAGACAGGGTCTTCAGAGGTCTCTACGAGACACCCTTTGCCTGAACTCATCATATCTAGGACTATATACCTAATACTATCCCAGATATGATTGTTCTCATCCATGGGCTGGTTCGTGAGCGCTCCGTCCTTGTCCTCCTCGAACGCATAGTTGTTGACTTCCATCAGCGTGTTGACGCATTTACGATGGATTATGATGTGATACGACTGGAGCGTGCGTATCCCGTTCACGACGCTGTCGCGACCCTTCATGCAGGGCACCACATTGGGCAACACCCACAGGTCTGTGAGCTCATGCCCGTCCACATCATACAGGGGGTCGCCGTCGCTGTCTTTGGCAGACGTCCTGTAGCCTCTTTGCAGCTCGTAGATGGATTTCTGCTCGGCGCAGTCGGCGACTATCCTCTTGTCGGCATATCCCATGCGGGTGAGCTGCCTGGCAACCTTCATGTTGTCCCAGCCGTACTCGTACATCTCGTCGAAGACCCATATCTGACGGGACAGCTCGTCCACCGCTATCGCGGCGAAGGCTGTGGGGTCGGTCACGAAGCCGAAATCGAGCCCGTAGCCGAATCTGAGGTTCGGATAGGCCTTGCGGACCTGGTTTATGTCGAAATCCGCCTCTTCCCAATCCTCGTAGACCAGCCCGCCTGCTATCCCCCATTCTCCGTCGCACACGACACGCGCCATGCGGGGGTTGCGTATGTATATCTCCTCGTAATCGTGGATGTTCTCCTCCGACAGCCCGGGATTGTTCCTGTATGTGGTCGTCAGAGCCAGCACACGGTCGTCGGGCTCGTCGAAGAACTTCTTCTTGAGCCAATGCTTCTCGCTCCAAGGGTTGAAGATGACCATGATCCTCTTCCAGAGGTGCGGAGGGAGCTTACCACGGATGGACATATTGACCGTGTCGAAGTCCTCCTCGCTGGTTATCTGAGAGGCTTCCTCCCACAGGACCCAGCACAGGCTGCCCGAATCCACGGTCACGGATGCGACCTTGAGAGGGTCGTCCATCCCCCTGAACAGTATCTTCTGGGTGACATAAGGCTTGGACGGGTCGGGCGTGAAGACCATCTCCATGGGGGAGATGTTGCATCTCCATGCCGCGTCGGCATGGAAGAAGTGGATGGCCTTCTTCAGCTCGGCGTAGATGGAGTCCTTGATGGTCGCCTGGAACTTACGGACCACCAGCGTGGACGCTCCGGGGTACTTCATCATGTTGAAGATTATCCAGAGCGCCGCGACATACGACTTCCCCGAACCTTTGGAGCCTTTGACCGCCACATACTGCTTCCTGGTGGTCCAGAACTCGCGGTAGATGGGGTCGAACAGCTCCGACAAGACGATGGGCTTGGGCTCCTCGGTCATTCTTCCTCCGCGCGTATCTCGATGGTCAGAGGCTCGTCCTCCTCGTCTGCAGAGGGCAATGCGGGAGATGAAGCGGGCATCATGGAGAGGTCGTCGATGATGGCAGGAATGACCGATATGGTATGCTCCTGCGCAGGCGTGTAGTCGCCGTACTTCATCAGGAACTCCGCCGATTTGATGTCGCCGTTCCCTGCAGAGGTCGCCTGGACCAGGACGATACGGGTCATCACGTCGATGTTCTTGTCCAGGTAATAGCCGATGGGCTTGGACCCGTCCACCAGCTCCACGTCTCCGTCGTGCATCGTAGGGCACTTCAGCACCGTCTGGATGACCTCTTTCAAGTCGGACTTGCGCCGTTTCTTGACCGTCTGCAGGACCTCTGCCTCGAAGCTGTCCATGGCTCACCTGTGGAGGAACCCGTCCTCCATCATGCGCCCTATGGGGGTCGGCCTGTGGCATACGGGGCAATAAGGAGGGGCGGTCTTCATCGTCATCTCCATGCTGACCCCGCAGGGGCACTTGTAAGGCTCTCCGGGCTTGTTCATCGCAGGCTCTCCGTTGTATCCTTCGCCGTAGCGGTCGTAGTACATCTGCTCGAACTGGTCGTCCAGCGTGAACTCCGCCGCATCGAGGCAGAACTTGCCGCCCCTCTTCTCACGGTACTTCTCCATGTCGTCCGCATCGCCCGTCCTCTGCATGTTCCTGGCTATCTCGCGCTGAGTGGCGCGGGCCATAGCGTAGCGGGCCTTGTTGACCGCTTCCGCATCGACCCAGCGCACAAGGAGCGCTGTGTCCTGGATGGAGGCGTATTCGGGGAGGTTGCTGAGCGAATGCTTGCGGATGCCCTCCCTGTAATTGTCGATATAACGGGAAACCATGCCTGAGAATCATCGAAGCAGTATTTATAAAGGTTCCACCTTGAATCGTAAAGGGCGGGGGTCTCCCCCCGTGTTTGGCAGGCTCAATCGAGCCTGAACAGGACCTTGCCCGTCTTGGCATCCACGACGGTCATGGGGATGGGGTCCTTGCCCTCTCCCATCGTCACCGTGCGGTATGCCATCTTGCGAGGCTCCGAATCGCCTCTCCTAGACGGCATGGCATCTTCTTCCATCTTCTTTCCTCCTTCAGATTTATTCATGCCCGTATCGAATGTCGGGTCGAAATACCTTATGCGGTCGCGCATAGATATACCCTTCTTGACAGGTTTAGCGGGTTCAGCGGGCTCGCTTTCCTCTTTCGGCGTGCCGGTCGCGACAGGCTCGGGGGCGGGCGCTTCTGTTTCGGGCGCCTTGGGAGCCTTGGGCGTCTTAGGCTTCACAGGCTTCTTCTCAGGCGCCTCTGCGACAGGGGCGGGCCCCTGTATAGGCTCGGGCGTCTCTGCTTCGGGCGCTTTCTCAGGCTCGGGAAGCGGAGCACCGAATACAGACTCGTCGATGGAGTCGGGGTCGTTCATCCAATACAGCATCCTCTGCGTATCCGCGCTCAAAGCGTCGTCATCGGCCATGTCAGCAATATAAGATGCAAGCTTCTCTTGAGATGGGATATAATTGTCATTGCTGCTCCCATTGTACAGCCTGCCTACCTTGTCGAACCAATTGAACAGTGCTTCCTTGGGAGTGCGAGTCTTCTTAGGGACGTTTTTCCCTGCATTACCGAGATCGTTCCTCTCCCGTGCGGATGCGTCTGTGTACGTAGGCTGGGTCATAGGGACCGAGATGAAATGCTTCCATTCGTTATAGGGGTCATAGTATTTCCTGAACGCGCCCGCCTGTTTTCTCTGCTCTATGAAGACAGGGTCGTTCAGACCAGAATAGTAGTCGAAACGGTCGCTGTCGGTCATCGCCATGTTCCTTGCGAGCACAGGGTTCTTCTCGATGAGCTCTATCATCGTCCTCTGAGGAGTGTTGTCGTAGAAATGCATCAGCATGGGCTCGATTGCATTCATCTTCTGTCTGACATGCTCCTTACGGGCCATGTCTTCGCCCCACGCATTGAGCCTCTCAGGGTCCACGATGGCATTGCCTCCGACCGTGTTGGTGAAGCCCATCGCCTCTTCCCACGACTTGCCGTGATTGACCCACGATTCGTCCGAATCCTTTGCAAACTGGTTGTAGGCATCTCTGCTGCTGGCGATTATCTCATCTATCGCCGCCTTGGCAGGCTTATAATTCCTGATGTCATTGCCCGCCCGTGCAAGAGTATCGAGCACCAGGTCTGCGGTAGGCACGCGCTCCAGCCCCGTAGCATACGGGTCGAAGCGGTCGGTGCCCGCAAGAGACGGGTTGCGGTTGCTGGCCACGCCCCCATATCTGAAGGCCCACGGGGCATCTTTATCACGGGTGATGCCCGTTTGGATGTAATCCAGCTTATCCTCGGGATTGGCGAACATGCTCAATGCGGCATAATTATAATGCCACTTGCCATCATCTGTCTTCTGCAGGAGAGGGCGGTACACATTCCCGCCTTTTTTGTACAGGCCGTAGTTTATACCGCCGACGATAGGCACGCCTCCGTTCAGCTCCTGCGGGCGAATGAGATTGCTGGTCGGCCTCATTGCAATGCCGGTAGGCTTGCCCTCTGTGTCGTAGAGGACCTTGGGCTTGAGCGTCGCGGGGTCTATGACCTTCTCCATCTCTGGTGCGCCATATGTGGATGCGACCAGTTGCCTCAGTTGAGCGGGAGACAGGTCCAGAACATCATCATTGGTGAAGGAGAAGTCATCCCCCGAGGGCGTCGACAGCTTAGAAGACTTATTCGGAGCAGTCTCGTTCTGGGCGTTCTGCATTTTAGCATATTCACCCATCATCTTTGCAAGAGTATCATATCTGAATTTCTGCACCTGTTTTCCAGCAGGGTATGCATTCCATACCCCTCCTGTGGCATCATATATGTTGGCATCTACGAAATCAGCAGGGTCCTCCCATTTGTTCGTCTTATCGTTGAATCTGTAGTCTCTGCTTTTGATATAATCATGCATGCCCCTGTTAGGTCTGATATGCTTCAGGAACCTGCTCAGGTCGATCGTTGTGCCATTTCCGGGCGCTCCCGCGGACCTCATACCGCCCGTGATAGCGAAAGGATTGGAATGCTGGCGAGCACCCCAGCTCCTGCGTGCGCCCAGCAATGTGGCGATACGGTCGTTCAGGCTGCGGCCTGTAGACGGAGGCAACGCGGAGGGCGAATTCACATCAGGATATTCCGACGGAGGGTACTCGCTCGTCGGTTTGTCCGCATCTCTTCTTTCTTTCGCCTCTTGTCTGCGCAGATGGGTCTCCCATGCTTCGGGGCTCATATCATCAGGCGTCAGCTCAATAGGCGCCTCGTCTCCCTCTCTCGCAGGCTCCAATGAGTTGAAGGTCCCGTTGGATAAAGTCTTCTTCGCGTCCCTTATCTTTCTATCCAATGCAATAGTGGAATAATAATCTCTGAAAAACTCAGACGCTGCCTCTTCATCCCCTCCGAATATGCCCACTATCTTATCCCAATTGAGCATCATGTTCGCACTCTGTGCACTGAGCCAAGATTCGAGAGAATCGGCTGTGGTCGGCGCGGCTTCCGCTTCGCGCTCAAAATTGCCTCCCGGATTCCCTGCAAGCTCGCTCCGTGAGCTCCAGCGAGTCGCATCATCCAATATCTTGTGAAGCTCAGCAGATTCCCTGTCGCCCAGAATAGACTCGAGCGCACGCAGCTTCATATGCGTCAGGGTTTCCTTGAATCTTGCCAAAGCTTCTTCATTATGGATAGGCGTCCCATCCTTAGCAAGGATTCTGTAAGCGTTCTCTGCATAAGCGTCCAAGAGCCCAGCGACCTTCTTGTAGGTCTCGATTCTAGAGAGAGAAGGCGAGCCCTTATTGTATTCATCAGCTCTCACATCTCTGATCATCTCATCTATTATCGATGCCACCTCGAGATCGGACACACCGGAATCCATCTTTGATTGCGCTCTCAAACTATTGGCATGTATGTCCTCATACGCATCCGGACTCCTGTAAGGCGGCTTATAATACTCTTCCGCCTTTTCCGGATCAGTGACGTTTTCGATCGATGTGCGGTCGCCCGTATCCATTCCGCGACGGTCCGGCGCATCATTATTAGTCTTAGAGCCGGGTATGATCTTATTATCCTGACGCGCCTCTGCATATTTTGCACCTAGCTCTTTGACTCTCTTAGCCAAGTCGCTCTGAGCAATCTCGTCGACCTTGGAAGGGTTGTCCATCATCAGATCCCATACGCTCTCCAGCCCCAGCAGGAAGCTCCTCTGCTCGGGGTCCATCTCTTTGTTGGAGATGACAATGTGCCCTTCATCATCGAAGAAATCAGCAAAATCCTTCTTTAATTCGACAAATTGTAAGAAATCAGGATTATCATAAAGGAACTTCTTGTATTCAGGCGACATCCCCGCGGTGGTCCTGTCCAACCATTTAGAGCGTTCCTCCAGCGCATCAGCTTCAGCCAGGTCTCTTGCACGCTTTTCGGCAAGTTCTGCTTGCGCGGCATCTTCGGCTATGGCAGCTTGTTTTTCAGCCGCGATGTTGGCAATGATCTCTTCTCTGGTGGGCTTCGCTTCAGGGGGCTCTTTCTCCCTCTTCTCCCTGTTCTCTTGAATCATCTTTTCTCTGGCCGATTCCCGACGCGCTTCCTCTTCAGCGGCCTCTGCCGCCTCTTTCCTGCGCTCTGCAGCCTCCGCCTTCTGCTTAGCGTTCTTCCTGGCTTTCTCCATTCCCTCTATCTCGTTCTGCCACATCTCCTTCCAGTCGGGGTCGCCAGCCATCCTGGCCATACGGGCCTTCATGGAGACCATACTCTTCCTCGCGACGTTCTCGCTGGAGGGGTGCATGGGGATGTCGCATTCGTTTTCCTCCTCGTCCTTCTCCTTCTTGCTGTCTGTCAGCGCCTTGTCCTTCAGCGCGCCCTTCAAGAAGCCCACTGCCTCGTCGAATGAGTCGAAATAGCACTTGTCGAGCTTCAGCGGGCGCCCGTCGACCAGCACATAGGGATTCCAGTGCCCCTTGCCCCTGTAGCCGTCGTCGCAGTCATACGTCTCATGCTCGATGGCGAAGTTGTGCCACACGTATATGTCGTGCACATGCTCCGAATCCGAGCCGATGTCCTCGCGGAGGCCCTTCTTCTCCCAGCGCTCGATGTCGTCGGGAATGGTTTGACCTGTCATGCGCTCTATATAAAGGTCGGAGTTTAAAAATTAAAGGGTTTGGCGAGCCCGTTCAGAACATGAATGGGCGGTAAGGGGGGCAGGGGCAGGGGAGCTCGTCGACGACGGCGAAGCGCAGCTCTATGCCCTCGGTCTGCACGACGAGCATGTCGTCTTTAACGAACAATGCGGTCAAATCGCGCATCTCCAGGTTGAACGTGTCGTGGTGCACCTCGTCCCTGAACTTTATCATGAGAGAGTTCCTGTACACCTTGCCGTCCTTCCATGACGAGAGCGTCATCGTGGCGCCCTTCTGCTCCACCTCGGTCTTGGATGTCCTCTGCGCGGCCGACAGGGCGCGGTATGCCGAAGCCAGCATCTCCGCGTTGTCGGTCAGGATGGGGAGAGGCATGCTCATCCCTTCCTGATCTCGACAAGAGCAAGCGTCACGGCATTGTTCTTCTTGGAGTAGATGTACAGCTTCTCGTCGTCTGTGTCGCACACGGGCGCATAGTCCCCGGAGATGGCATCGGCGATGCCGAACGTCACGGTGGCGGTGTCGGCGGCGGATATCTTCGTGTCGCCCAGCTTGCCCCTGTACCTGTACGTCTCGGCCTCTCCCAGATCTTCCCACTCGGCGACGGTGACGCCGGGCAGGAGGATGCTCTTCTTCTGCACTCCGGACAAGTCCACGTCGAACAGGGGAGTCTGAGGCTCCCAGACCTGCGCCCCCGTGCCATCGTACTCGCACAGCCAGGACGTGCCCGCCTTGAAGGTCTTGCCGTCATATTCGCGCTCGTCCGACAGGTTCCAGACATGTCCTACCGTCTTGTCCTTGCCGTCCAGCTCTGCGGATGTGCATGTGCCCATGAGCTTGTAGAGGCTGGTCAGGTCGCCCTTGAGGGCATAGGTCTCGTCGATGACATTGCCCTTGGCATCCCTCGATGCCTTCACAGCGGTCGCATCCTTGCCCAGATAGGTCGATGCCGCATCGGTCTTGGTCAGATAGCTGCCGAACTTGGCATCCGTGGCGTTGAACCTGGCCGCGATGGTCTTGTTCATGACCGCGTTCTCCGAAGTCGTGCTCAGAGCTTCATCAGGCTTGACCGCATCGGGGATGACGGCGCTTATCTTGTTGTTCCCATCGATGGTTATGTTGTCTCCTGCTCTCAAAGCGCCTTGTTTCGTATCCACCTTCTTGTCGAGAGCGCTTATCTTGGTGTCTGTGGAGGTGAGAGCGTCATCTATCTGCTTCACTTTCGCATCGTATTCCGTTTTGCCTACCTTGGAATCGATGTTCCCCTTCATCTCCTCTATCGTCGTGTCGAGGCTGCCGAGACGGTCGAGCTGGTCCGTGGTTATGGTCGACGTGCCGACCTTCCCGGAGGAGTTGGATATGAGCACGAGGCCCGAATCGAGGTTCTTGTCCGTGATGGTCGAGGCCGCGCCGACGATAGTGCCCTGCTTTGCCCCCAGAAGGCTGTCCGTCTCGCTCTTGGTATACCTGTCGGCGAGCCTGTTGTCTATCTCGGTGGTCTTCTCCAGGACCGCTTTGACGGAGGCGGGCCTCTCTGCCTCGCTCGCGTCCAGGACGAGGGCGGAGAACTTGGGGACGTCTTCTGCCCATCCGCCTCCGGTCATCTTGTAGTACTTCCCCTCCTCTCTGCAGTACGCCAGAGTGCCTTCCGCGGCATCCGCAGGGAGCTTGCCCATGCTGTCGAACGACCCTATCAGCACGCCTTGTCTTGTAGACGATACTGTGCCTTCGGTGATGTTGTCGGAGATGAACATGGGCACCCCTGCCATGGACTTCGCGGTGATGGTCACGATTCCGCCCTCGGTCTTCACGCTGGACGCGGGCGAGATGTACGCATTGTCGATGAGAGAGAACGTTCCGCCCGACACGAAGCCCTTGCAGTCCGCCGATACCACGGCGCTATAGCCTGCCGTGGAGGTGAACGTGCCCCCCGTGATGCTCAACTGTATCTTGTTGGTCGCCGTGATGGGGTTGTTCTGAGGGTTGGCTTCGGAGAACGGCACCTCGGCGGTGAACGTGCCCCCCGATACGGACACAGTGATGGGAAGCTGCGTGGTGTGCTGCGCTACCGCTATCGCCGCCCCGTCGGTGGTCGAGCCGTTGCCGTTGCCGCTGACGGTGAAATGCCCTGTGCCGACGAGCTCTCCTCCGAGCACCTTCAGGTTCCCGCCCCTGAACTCCACCGCCGTGCTCGACTCTATCCTGCCGCCTTTGATCGTCAGGTCTCCCCTCTGGGGCCAGTAGATGGCGACAGGCGCATCGGTGCCCGTCGCGGTGAGCGTGCCGCCCTCGACGGACACGTAGTTGTCGAAATAGGCCGCGAGGTCGTTGCCTTGGATGCATGTCGCTTCTTTTCCTTCCGCGACGATGTCCGCAGACGTGTACAGGTATGCGTTCTTGCCCACGAACACGGCGCAGTAGTCCTCGTTCTTCACGGTCAGGGACGATGCCAGCGTGACAGTGGACCTCTCCGTGGCGTCGGGCCCCCCGACCTGTATGGTCTTGGTGCCCTTGTGGGCTATAGTCCCGTTCTTGAGCGTGATATCGGCGCCGATGACCGTCAGCGCCGTCTTGCTCTCGACGCCGGTCCATGTGTGCCCTCCGAGGTCGATGGTCAGCTTCTTGCCCGCAGGCACCGTGACCGACTCGGTGCAGTCCGAATCAAGGGTGAGGAGACCGCCGTCCACGGCGGCATCCGCCCAATCCTGAATAGATGTCATGCAGGCACAATCGTCTGATAGGTTTAAAAAAAGGATGATGGATGATGGGCTCCGCACGGCTTGACATGGCTTCCCGCACGTGCGAAGATGATGGTTTAAGAGGGGCGCAAGGCCCCTCGTTTGGTCAGAGCCTCTGGTTGAGCTCGGGGACGACCTCGTCCACGATATCCTTCGCCTTGTCGATGTTCTCCTTGGCCTTCTTGGCAGCCTCGGCGGTATCGACCGCGTACTTGGAAGCCTGGATGATGAACTCCCTGACTCCGAGGTGGAGGAGCCTGATGAGGACGACGACCATCGCCGCGGAAGCGAGGGCCGCGATGCCCACGTAGGTGTACATTCCCGCGTTGACGAAGAACGCATCCACGATGACGGGGGCAGCATACATCCCGATGGCGGCTCCGAGGACGAACGCGACTGCGGTGCAGAGGTCGTACCTCTTGTCGTAGGGGAGGTCGTTGGTGCTCGCTATGGTTCCTGCGGCCGCTTTGTTGTCGGCGGCCTTGTTGTGGTCGTATGCCCTCACCATGACTGCGGCGAGGAACCCTACGACGATGCTGGCGATGAGCATGTACACGACATACTCCTCGTTCACTCCGAATTTTGCTACATCTATCATGATATCCACATCCGTGCAATAGATGAAAAGGCAGAGGGCGGCCCCGGCTCCGAGCCTGTAGAGCAGCACCCAGAGCGAGAACCAAGCGAATCCTCTGCCCGTCATCGTTTTCACTCCTTTTTGACCCTCTGGACCTTGAAGCTGGTCAGGAAGTCCTTCATGCCGAACATGTTGCTGTACACGGCGTACACGAGCGCGATGATGAGCACTGCGATTATGACAGCGGTGCACTGCCCTGCGGTGGTCTGGAAGAATCCGGGGCCTGCGGGGGCAGGAGCCTTGTCGTAGATCGCGACGAAGGTCACATCGGAGGTGTAGCTGTACGTGGCGGGGTCGACATAGTTGCTCTCTCCCTTGACGACCCATCCCTTGAACACCTTGCCGTCGACGGAAGGGTTGGGGATGACGATGGAGTCGGTCTTCTGGATGACAGCGGCCTTTCCCTCGATCTCGAAGGTGACGTTGTAGATGGCAGAGGGGTCGACAGCCTGAGCGTACAGGACGATGTCCTCGTAGATAGGCTGGGAGAAGTCGAATTCGGTGTAGACCTCTTCGTCGTCGATGATCTCCATGGTCGCCCAGCAAGCGTATCCGCTGGGAAGCTTGGGCTCAAGGAACACCTTCTCGTAAAGGACGGTCTGAGTCTGGATATCATCTCCGACAACAAGAGTCACAGTAAGTTGGACAGGACTGAAATTTGCACGGAGCTCAGTATCGCTCTCGAACTTGTAGTCGGTGTCCAGAACATACGCCTTGGATTCAAGCATATATTTCACGACGATGTTTCCGAGTTCATCTGCCCACCCGTTGAAGGTGTAGTTCTCCTCATAGGGCACAATAGAGATAATCGTCTTGAGGTCTGCGCTGCTCTTAATGATGCCAGACTCGTAGCAAGTTGCGATCTCAGTTCCTTTCAGAGTGAAAGATACTTTGTAGTCGATGCTGTACTGTGCAACATAGGTGACATCTTCGGTGAATTTCACATCAGTGAAGTCTTTGATAGGCTCTTCATCTGCAACAGCCCATCCGAGGAAGATGAACCCCTCTTTATCAGTCTTGATATCCGTAGGTACGGTAATAGACTGACCCGCAGTTCCTGAAGCAGTCCTGGTTACATCTCCGACCTTGAAGGTCACAGTGTATTCGACATCCTTCAGTTCTGCGACAAATTTCATGGCCTCAGTTACAGAGATTTGAGAGCCGGGCTGATAGATGGTATCAGCATCTCCATCCAATTTCCAGCCCTTGAACTCCTTGCCATCGGGCACGACCATGTTGAGCTCAGCGGGTGATTTAAGGGTCATGACACTACCAGTTATCGTGTCGGTCGCAACCACTTTGTCGAGTTTGTATGTGATAACAGGCGTAGTCGATGTAGTCTCTGTAGAGCTCGTGCCATCAGAGGTGCCCTCATCAGTGCCAGAGTCGCCTCCGCCCTCGGCGTTCACGTCGTCTGCGACGAGCATGATGCCTGCGAAGGCTGCGGCCATCAGCACGGCCGCGAATGCAATCGAAAGTGTAGAGGATTTCATATGATTTTACCTCGTCCACTTCATCGTCTGGTTGGTTTATAAGCTCATATGTTAGGCCGTCGGCGATGATGTCCTGCAAGGGGCGCGAGGGCCCAGCCCAGGCAATATATCGGTTTCCGAGCCAGCATGCCCTCTACGCGCCTTTTGCCCTTCCACAAGCGCCCCTTCTGCACCGCCTTGCAACAGCAGAACTCATGCCAGAGGACGCTCCGCGTCCAGAACCCGTAGCACCCTGCCGATACCGCTATGCCCAGCCATACGCCGCAGTCGCGGACGATGTAATGCGTCTGCCCCAGCGCCCTCATCTCCCTGTATCCGAGGAAATCGACGTGCTCCGTGCCGTGCTTCGCGCTCCATTCGTCGAGCAGCCTCTGCTCCCAGCCATGCTTGTAATCCATGCACAGTGCACGTCGAGAGGATTTAAGTACATGACGGCGATATAGCATCTGAGCAAGGCTCGGGCAGGCTTTGTCTCGATTTCCCCTGCCCGACCTTCAAATTCCTTATAAAGCTCGTATTGCATGATGGGACTGATAAACATGACCTCCATCAGTTCCTTGAACGGCCTCTCTGTCGGAGGCATCGTGGACACTACGCTGACGGGCAAGCTCATCGGCGCGTGCACGGCTATGCCTTCTGCCACGGCCTCGAACAAAGACTGCGTAGTGCATTTCATCGGCACTACCACTACATCATACACCAACGGCCACCTGTACAAGTCCACAGGCTCAACCTGGACCGACATCGGCAGGCTCGTCACGGACAGCGAGATGAACGGCAAGCTCTCCACGACCGGCACCGCATACGGCGCGTACAGGGACGGGAGCGGCAAGGTCATCTCCGACACCTATGCCACGCAGACCGCCCTCAGCGGCAAGCTCGATGCCACGGGCACGGCGGCGAAGGCGACGGCAGACGCATCGGGCAACACGATAACGAGCACATACGCCACCAAGACCGAGCTGACGGACGGGCTGGCGGGAAAGCTGTCCACCACGGGCAAAGCGGCGTCCGCCGCAACCGCTGATTCTGCGACCAAGGCGACGCAGGACGGGTCCGGGAACACGATATCGTCAACGTACCTGACGGTCAGCGCCGCATCGTCCACATACGCGACCAAAGACTCCGTGTCGTCGGCGCTGAAGTACTGCGGGTCCAAGACCGACTACAGCGACCTGCCCGCGACGGGCAACAGCAAGGGGGATGTCTACAACGTGGTCAACGCCTATGGCACCACGCCCGCCGGGACCAACTATGCATGGGACGGGAGCGCATGGGACCCCCTCGGTGGAACCGTCGACCTGTCCTCGTATCAGACCAAGTCGACGGGCACCGCGAACAGGGCGCTGGTCTCGAACAGCTCGGGCAACATCGCCGTGTCCGACGTCACATCCACCGAGCTGGGATACCTGGACGGCGCCACATCCAACATCCAAACGCAGATCAATGGCGTGAAGACCACTGCGAACGCGGCCATGCCCAAGTCGGGAGGCACGTTCACGGGCGCGGTCACGGGAACGACCGTATCGGCGAGCACCCTCAAAGCCACGGGCGCCGCCGCAGGGACCGGGAACATCGCCATCATAGCCAGCGACGGCACCATCGCTTACAGGACGCCCGCGAACATCAAGACCGACCTTGGAGTGCCGTCCGTGCTGAAGCTCACGGGCGCAAGCGTCACATGGACAGCCGACACATCGGTATCGGGGTACAGCTACAAGGGCACGATAACGCTCACGGGATGCACATCGTCGTATGTGCCCATGGTGGCGTTCGCGCCCGCGCTGGCGGCATCGGGCAACTACTGCCCCGTCGCGGAGTCGGGCACCAATTGCGTGTACATCTGGAGCAAGGTCAACACCACGATAACCGTGGACGTCGCCGCAGTGCTCTGATAGGGGATACATGCCCCATTAAACCTCTTACTTTCTGTCCACAACGCCTTCCCGTATGTCGACTTGCGCCTTCGAGGTGAGGACATGAAAGGAACCACTAATGCGCAACCCGACGTATCTGACATGGAGACCAAGACCAACGCGGCGGCGACATACGCGACTAAGACCGCGCTGGCTAGCACGGATGCTAATGTGGCAAGTGTATCGACCGTGGCATCCGAAGCTAAGAGCGTTGCTGATGATGCTAACACAAAAGCTAATAATTGTATTGATAATGTTAGTATAACAGGTAATGTACTGACGTTTACTAAAACTAATGATGAGCATATTGATATAACATTGCCATCCCGAACAGCATTAGTAACTTTAATTACTGATATTGATGTTAGTGACCAACAGTTTAGCACAGCTCTAGGTCAAGGGCCTAGCAACATTGTAGTTGCCTCATTGTATTATAATGGAACTTATCAGGATTTTCAAGGTAATATTTTCCCTTTATGTTATTATGAAACGACTATAAATCCTGGAGATTCCTATCAATCAACTTTTGATAGCAGTTTAGCAACAAGGGTAGTTACTAAATGTTTAGAAAATGCTACGTTAAATGATGGGAGTTATATAATGACTTTTGCTTGCACAAATGCAAAACCTGGAACATTCTATAACACCAGTTCAATTGGGCTTTATCATATGGGGTCAATTTATTGTCAGGTTACAATTAGCGAAGGTGAAATTACCTCGGTGTCACAAACCGCAACTAGATTATTTTTTAGGTCGATCCCGTCTACTTGCGATTTTGGGTTAACTGCAATTTATCTAGCAGGAACACCATGAAACTTCTATATAGCTTAAACATCGCCATTCCACAACCAAAACCTACGGCCAATACTTACAAGGATTTAACTTGTAAGTATTGGTCAATAAACCTTTTACAATACGACTATCTATAACTTCAAGATAGCCAGTTTTTCCCATCCTAGCAACCCAATTGCATATAACACTTGTCTTAGGGCAACCTTCATATTGCATTGCAAGTTTAACAATCTCATGATTGCGCCAGATACCGCCGATTCCGAGCACACCTCCCGTGCATAGCACAGCCGAGGCACAGAAGGATTTAAAATCCTACATCTAGATTCTATGACATGGAGAGCACCATGATTTCTGATAATCCTGAAAGATGTCCGCATTGCAATATGGATATGCACAATTTCAGTCCCATCGCCAAGCTCAAGCATATCATGAGGTGCGCCAAGAACGAGAACAGGAAGATGTACTCAGGACGCCCGCCCGGCCGCCCGACGACACGCAAGCGCATCAGGTCGCCCGAAAAGGAGCGATCGCGATCATGAATCTTGTTTCTGCATTTAAAAGAATCCCCGAATTCCCTTATATTTTCTCTTGCCGATGTTCATTCCAGCCGGAAACGGCGAAAGAGGTGAGAGGATGGAAGACCTTAACGGCACGCCGATGGACGCCCACATACGGGAGACCAGAGAAGCGCTGGCCACTATAAAGGAAGACCTTGACTGCCTCGTGAGAAAGGAGGAGAACAGTATGAGCGAAGGATTCGACAGCGGAGCCCTCATGGGCATGCTCGCGAACAAGGGCATCGAC
>CAVKKO010000002.1:0-57031 GCA_963656905.1 Bacteroidaceae bacterium
GTGCATTCCGGCGCCTTGACGGTCACGGGCTGCGCCACGGGCGCTCCCGTACCGTTGTCGACATCGAAGATCAGCGCGAACGTGTTCTCCGTGGAATACTCCCATATCGCGTACAGCGTGACCGTCTTGGACCTCATGGTGTACTCGGACCCGCGCTCGATCGTCGCGGTCCCGTCGGCGGTCTCGGACCATCCGACGAAACGGTGGTCCTCCTTCGAGGGGACCTCTATCGGTACGGTCACGGTGCATTCCGTCGTCCCGTATCCCTTGACGTCGCCGGGCGCGTTCTCGCCGGTGTTCGCATCGAATTTCAATGTGAAGACGTCCAGCGCCTTCCAAACCGCGTACAGCTCCATCGCGGGGTCGGTGTCCTTCAGGACGATCGTCTCCCCCGGCTGATAATCGGCGGTCTTCGAGCTGGACATCTCGGCCCATCCCATGAATGCGTATCCCGTCCTGGTCGGCTGGGTGTCTGGTATGGTCACGGTGCGCTCGGTCTCGGTGGAGGTGAGCGGCGAGATCACGGGGACATCGCCTTCCCCGCCGTTGGCGAAGAACTTCACCGTGAATGTCACGGGGACCTTCTTCCAGATCGCATGGAGGACGACGTTCTCCTCGCGGACGGTGATGTTCATCCCCGCGAGGTACTCGGCCTCCTCGGAACCCTCCTTCGCCCATCCGATGAATGTGTACCCGGTGAGCCTGGGGGTCATGTCGGGTATGGTCACATCGGCGTATCCGTACACGGACTGGCCCGATGCGGATGTCGGGACGTTGGTGGCGCCCTCGGCCTGGAAGGTCACGGTGTAGGTAACGACGGGCGCCCATGCGGGATAGAGCGTGAGCGACGGGGATTCCCAGTCGAGCTTCACGCTGTCGCCTGCGTCGTATCTCCTCTCTCCTCCCTGGACATCGGTCCATCCGAGGCATCCGAATCCCTCCTTGGTCGGGTATCCCTCGGGGATGATGAAGGTGTGGGATAGGGTCTTCTCGCGCACGGACATCGTGTCCGGAGCATTCTCGCCGCCGTCTGGATCGAATATCATGGAATAGAGGACGTTGTCCTTGTCCCAAACCGGGTAGAGGTCGGTGGTCTCGGCCTTGAGGACGATTCCGCCCTGTCCGATCAGCTCGGATGTGGTCGCTCCCTTGGTCGCGGACCATCCGATGAACGTGTATCCGTTCTTCTTGGGGATGTCGGCGGGGAAAGCGGCCTGCTGGCCCCACTTGGCGGTTCCGGTGTAGAACACGGTGCCGTCGTCGTTCATCAGGCGGAGGGTGGCGGTCTTCTCCATCCACTGGGCGTAAATGGTCTTCTCCCCTCCCTTCTCCACGTCGACGGAATCCCCTCCCTTCAGGCTGGGGCTTCTGGACGGTTCGACGGACCATCCGAGGAAGTCGTAACCCTCCTTGGCCGGAATGGTGCTGGAAACGGTGATGGAGTCCGTACCGGTAGGCGCGGAGTCCACGGTCTGAGCCGTCGTGTCGTACGTCGAAGGCACGTTGGACGCGCCGTCGGCGCTGTAGTTGAGCGTGGTGTAGTAGGTGTAGACGGTCTTGACGGCCATCGTGTACGAAACATAGAGCTGGACGGCATGATCGCTTGAGCTGTTGCCCAGATAGACGTACATCGAGGCGGTCGTCCCGTCTCCGCTGTTCTGGTATCCCTCAACATGCTTGGGTGCGAAGGACGAATCGCTCCACCAGGGATTGGTCCTGGGCACATCCTCCTTGAAATATTCCGTAGACGACGAAACCCCGTTGTACGTATTCCCGGTGACCGCCATCTTCTGATAGATTCCGACGGTGCTGTAGTTCAGCCCCTTCGATGTGAGGGTGACTGTGACGATCTCATGGCAAGAACCTTCCGAATCCGTCCTGAATGCCAGCGTGAACGTCATGTACTCGTTGGTTACGGTCGATGAGCCATTGATCGTGGCATAGGCGACCTGTTTGGTCGTGGTCGTTCCGTCCGAATCCGTCACGGCCTCCGCCAGGACGGACCCGGCCAGGACGACGGCCATCAGTCCGATGGCCATGATCAGCTTCCTGATGTCGCTCATGCTCCCACCTTCAGAATCAGGCATACGATCGCGAGGACCGCGGATGCGGCCGTGGCGATGATCATCCTCGGGTCGCGGGTGAACCAGAACGCCACCGCGAAGAGGACCGCGAGGACCGCGAACACAATGAAGATCCAGCCGTGCTCCTCTATGAATCCCTTCTGGGCATCGCCCGGCGTGTCGAAGACCGCGACGGCGAATGCGCTGGAATACGGGCCTTCCGCGGTGATGACGACCGAATACGTTCCTCCGTGAGCGTAGGTGTGCTGCGCCCCGTTCAGGACGGAGCCGACCTCGGACTCGGACCTTATCCCGTCCCCCCAGTTGTATGTGAGTTTCTGGGCATCTGTCACGCTGGACGTGATGCGCACGTCCCTCCCGTCGGCGTAGAGCCTCATGGAGGAGACGGCAGGCTCCGAAGGAGCCGCGTAGCTCGGATTGGAGACGGGTTCGATACCGTCCGTGGTCACGACGTACGTCACGCTCCCCGAACGGGTGCCGAAGGATGCGAGATCTTGTGCATCGAGACCCGTTGCCTCGGCCTTCGAGAGGACCTTGACGTTGACCGTCAAGGACGTTTCGACATAAAGCGGGCCGGACTCGTGGTGAGCGCGGACGGTCAGGGTGTAATCCCCAGCGTCCGAATCCGTTACCTCCCTTGCAAGGACGAATCCCTTCTCGGCGTCGAACGCGAAGAGCGAGCGGTCGCACTCCATCGTGACGTCGGTCCCGTCGGGACCTCCGACGGTCAGCGGATGGACGATCGTACCCTCTTCGCTCCCGGACGCGACGACGGAATCACCCTTCAAAGCGGTCCCCGCGTGCCCGTTGATCGTCGCGATCGGAAGAACCTCGATCACGACTGTCAGCGAATCGTCCGCCGATTGGAGGACCGCGCGGTACGTCCCGGGGACGTCGATCGTCCCCGACAGCGTGCCGTCGGTCCATTTCATCCCCGAATCGAGGGCCGTACCGGATGCTTCAGCATCCGTCCAGTCCCCCATCGGAGAATACGCGAAGGCGGAACCCGCGTAGATCTCCGCCTCGCGGACGTCCGAGGAGGTGTCCCCAGACGCCGACGGGAGGGCGAGGGCCAGCATCGCTACCGCGACGACGGCCAGCATCGCCCCCATCATTCTGTTTCTCATGCTATCACTCCGTAGAAAAAGATGCGGCTGTTGGTCGTTTTGACGCCGATCGGGACGGTCTTGTCGGCGACATATCCCGAATCATCCAGCGTCACATGGCACCATTTGCCGTCGGTGATCTGGAACGAGGGGGACAGCCAGCCTACATCGCGGCGGACGTTGTCGACCGCCGTCTCGACGTAGGCGTAGGTCACGCCCTCGGATGCGAACGTCGCCCCGGCGACGGATTCCCCGTCGGCCAGCGCGACGGCCGCGCTCATGTGCCCCATCACGGGGTCGTCGAATGCGACGAATCCCGCGTCCAGCCCCAGCCTCAGCCCGATGTTCACGAAGAGGGCCGCCGTGTCCTCGCAGTCCCCGTAGCCGGAGAACATCGTCTCCATCACGGTCGTCCAGAACTCCGTCGTGCCGTACTGGTCGGCGTCCGACTGGTATGATACGACGTCCTGGACGAAGGCGAGGACGACTTCGGCCTTCTGTAGGTTGGTCAGACCGGATGTCATGGGTCCGAGGTATCCAACGATCGCGTCCACGACGTAATCGTCGCGCAGCCTCTGGGCGGGCATCGGGTCCGCATACGTGGCCGTACGGCCCTCATCGGATGCGATCGACCTGTAGTACGTCGCGCGGTCCATCGACATCGTGAAGACCTCGGCGGACTCGATCCCCGACGGATTCCCGTCGGCATCGAACGTAGGGCAACGCCAATCGTACGAGACGAGCTTCGAAGGGGATTCCGCGAACATCGCTACAATGCCCGCGAAAGAGGCCCTAGAAAGCTCGTTGTCCCCCGAAAGGTATCTGCCGTCGTCCAACCATGCGATGAAGGCGCCACGGGACGGGACGGCCCTATAGCGGGCCTTCCCGTCCTCCTCGGAAACGAGAACGACGGTCCCGAAGTCCCCGCCGACGATTCCGGGCGCACCCGCATCGTCGGAACCGTAGGAATCGGAACCGCCGTCGCCGTCCCCTTCATGCACGAAGAAGAGCACCCCCGCTGCGAGGGCGATGACCGCGATGATGAGAACGGCTGTTTTGGACATCAGAGCCACCCGATGTAGAGGGTCACGGACAGAAGGGCCGAGATCACGGCCCCGCCGATGACCAGGAGGTCCTGGCAGTACAGCGCGTAGACGGCTGCCAGAAGGACCGCGACGCCCGCGAAGAGGAGCCAGACGAGGGACCTATCGCCCTCTTCAGGCTCCGCCGGCGGTTCGTAGTCCGTGATGGACTCCCCGTCCGCCGCGTTGTACAGCACGTAGTGCACAGTGGCCCCCTTGCCGGCGTTGACCGCCGTCAGGGAGATCACGTAGGTCTTGGTGTCCGCGTAGGTGTGGTCCTTCGCGTAGGTGTAGCCGTCCCCGACGATCCTCTCGGCGTCGGAGCCGTCGCCCCAATCCACGACGACATGGGTCGCGTGGGCGATGGAGGCGGACAGCCCGACGGTCGCGTTGGAATCCTTCGCCTGGGCGGTGACGTTGCTTATGGTCGGGACCGTCATGAAGGACAGGTCCTTCCAGACGGTCACGGTCACATCCTTGGATGCGGTGCGTTCCTCCCCGTCGACGGTCGCCGTGGCGGTGACGGTGACGGTGTAGCTGACCGAATCCTCGGAACCCAGAACGGCCTTGGAAGGGTCGATGCGGACCTTTCCGTCCTCGACGTAGGCGAATCCCTCGGGGAAATCCCCACCGACGCTCGCGGTCACATCGACTTCGCCGTCGTAGTTCGTGGTCACGGAATAGGATGCGTCCCCGCATCCCTTGTACGTCTCGAAGACGGAGCCTCCGGTGATGACCATCTCGGCCCCGACGGACACGGTGACGGTCGCGGAGACGACTTCGGGACGGAGGTTGCTGCCCTCGTCCTCGGCGGTGTTCTCGGCGGTGACGGTGCACACAATGTCCTTGGATGCGGTCTCGGGGATGGCCGTCTTGACGACGACCGCCTTCTGCGTCGAATCCCACTGGATGTAGGGGTTCTCGGCGATCTGACAGGTCACGTTGGTGACGGTGCCCTCGACCTCGCCGATCACAGGCGCGTAGATCACGGTGCCCGCCGCGGTCCCCGACGGTGCCGCGCGCTGGATGTCCAGCGCGCTCTCCCCGTCGATGGTCACATGGCCGAAGGCACGGAAATTGATCGCCTGGAACGCGGTCTGGGTGAGACCGCCCGTCTCGGAAGTCCACACGGCCCTGATGAGGAGCTGGCGGTCCCTGACGGGTTCGTCGAAGGAGACGGTGATCTCGGTGTTGCCGTCGTTCCAGGACGCCCAGTCCTGCTTGGACGCGAAGTCCAGCGCGGCCGGGAGGGAGGTTTCGGGGGCGTATGTGAACACGTCCCCGGTCCTCATGTCGATATCGTACTCGGGCACGTTCGTCCCGGAGCATGCCGGGACCAGCGCGCAGAGCGCGAGGACGGCGACCAGCGCCGCGGTCATGAGTTGAGCCTTCACGGTATCGCCTCAGACGAGCCTCCGGAGGATGACGAACGTCACGATGATGAGGACCGCCCCGAGGACGAACAGGCCCCAGGACGCCCCGTTCCCGTCGGCGGAATCGCCGTAGACGACGTCGTAGTGCGAGACGGCGGTCTGTCCGGATGCGTTGGTGACGGTGAGCGTGACCTTGTACGTCCCGTGCTCGGCGTACGAATTGTACGCGATCGGGTCCGTGGAGGTGTTCCCGTCGCCGAAATCCCACAGTACGGTGCAGCGTCCCTCGGAGTCGGTGCAGTCGAAGAAGTACAATCCGCTGGCATCGACGTTCGTGATCGTCGCGTTGGCGGTCGGAACGGAGGTGAAGGTCAGCGGCTTGACCCCCTTGGCGTACAGGCTGGTGTTCTCGGTCAGGGCCACTGTCGAATCGTACTTGTTGGAGTAGTTCGAGTCGTAGTACCATCCCATGAAGACCCCCTCCACGTTCAGGGGGGTATACACGATACCGACGGAGCCTTTCGGAACTTCGAGCGTCCCGTTCACGGTGCCCTCGACGATGTACGAGATGACGATGGTCGGGGCGCGCCATGCGCTGTATGCGGTGTGGTCGGAGTTCTTGACGACGACGTGGTCCTTGGAATACAGGACGCCGTCGACGTACCATCCGATGTGGGTGAATCCGTCGACCGTGCCCAGATCGGGGTACGCGGTGCTGGCGCTCTCTATGACCAGCTCGCTGTCCAGGCCGGCGATCGTGTCGGAGGAGACCCCGAGGGTCACGAGGGCGTCGTGGTTCAAGGTCGCTATCGGGTACTTGGACCATACGGATTTGGCCGTATGGGATGTCTGGTGGACGAAATTCGCGGTCGTGGAGTACGTGACGCCGTCGATGATCCATCCGGTGTGCTTCCAGTCGCCCTGCTGAGGGAGCTGGTCGTAGGTGCCGTTCTCGGTGATCGTCTTCTTCTTCGTCAGGTTGCTCGCGGCCGTTCCGCCGTCGCCGAGGGCTTCTGTCAAAGCGCTGTGGTCGTAGGTCACGGTAGGGGTCGACGCCGGATCGGCGTCGAAAACAAAGGCCAGGCGGCCCCCTATGTACGTGTACGAGTTCGTAACGTCGATGTTCGCGTACATATACGAAAGACCGTACCTCGGCCCGTTCGACGTGCCGTCGCTCGAATACCCGCCCACATAGAGGCCATAAGGCGACCCGAAGGACGAGGCCGTGCTCGAGTAGATGTAGTCGTAAAGACCGGATGTAGCGGATCCGCTCGTGCCCGTGGGCAATCCCCAGAATCCCGCGTTGGTGGACGAGGATGTGGAGGTCGAACCGTATCCCGACGAGGACGGCAGAACGCCTATCATCGTCGTGTAGTCGCTGGACGAGTTCGTGGGCGTGGACGACTGGGTGGCGTACATCTGGACCTGGCTGTTGTTGTAGTAGATCAGGACGCCATCGACGAAATCGTAGAGCGATCCCCACGCATCCTCTATGAACGCCTTGACGGAATCGGAATGGTACGATGTGGCGCTGGAGCCGGAGTTTCCGACGTTCCCCGCGTACGGACCGGACTTGTCCAGGTCCCCCGTCTTGTTGACGCTGGATCCGTAATGTCCTCCATAGACATCCCCGTTCCCGAAGATACCCTGGGAGTTCCATCCGCTTCCGACGGTCAGGACGGAGAACCTGTAGAGCTGCCAGGCGTAGAGGTTCCACAGCATGGCGTGTCCGGTGACGGTGGTACCGTCCTCGGTGGCCACGGTGTTGTTGTTGGCGTAGTCCCTGAATGTGGACCTTTGCTGGGAATAAAGGGGAGTGGTACCCGTGGTGGACGTCAGGACGGTCTTCCCGCCGACGGTCGCGGTGGAAGCCTCGTACACTCCGATTCCGAGGTATTCGTGGATGTCCCCGTCGATGGTATGGGCATACGCCGTACCCTTGGACGGGTCGTTGGACAGAACGAGATTGCCGGAGCTGTTTACGCTCCAGTAGACTGTGGGCAGGACCCACATGATGTTGATGGTATGACCGCTGTAGCTGGACAGCGCTATCGTGCCATCGACCGAAACGGTCAGATCGTTCGGGTTCAGATGGCATAGGATCTTGTTTCCGTGGCAGGCGTCGAATGCGGCGTAGAACGAACCGAACGGCCCGTATCCATCGCTGTCGAATCCCCAGGACCCTACGTGGGATCCGTTGGAACTCGTGTATTTGCCCGTGGTCCCTACCGCTCCCGCGGCCGTGGGACTGGTGACGGCGGAGCCGGAACCCGTGACCTTGCCGTCGGACGTGACCGTATAGGTCCAGTAGTCCGTCGCTGCCTCGGAATCCTCGCATCCGGCGATGGGAGCGAACACCAGGGCGAACATCATGATCGCTACAAGCGCCGCCACGAAGTTGTATCTCTTCGTTTTCATTTCAATCACATTTTACTCTCTTTTCAGAATCGCTTACGGAGGCGTTAGCCTCCTTGATGCGTGCGATGGCCCTTTCTCTGGTGGGAGCCAGGCATTTCTGCTCCAGGCGGTAGCCATTGCACCATTTCAGACAGCCATGATACGAACTGATGGAACCCAGATCTGACGCCGTGGGCACGTACCCGCATTCGAGACGTCTGTCGATCTCCTTCATCTTCCTCTTCATGCGGATCTTGGTGGAGTCACGCAGTAGGGCGAAGTCCTTGTATAGCCTGTAACCAAGGAAATCCGTACCTTCTCTGCGGAGGTCGGAAATCGTCCAGTTGGGCTTGAACCGAACGCCCAACGTCTCGATGAACGCCGTCATCTTCTCCTTCATCTGAAGAAGCCACTGTCTGGAGTTGCCGAAAAGATAGATGTTGTCCGCGTACCTGATGTATGCGTGACCTTTCAGGACCTCCTTGACGTAATGGTCAAACTCCGAGAAGTAGAGGTTGCAGAAGGCCGCCGAAAGGCAATCCCCTATCGAGATCCCCGGTCTCGGGTAGCTGTCTATGAAATAGAACAGCCCCTTGAGAACGTCGGGGTCCTTGATGATGCCCTCCAGCTTCCTCTTCAATATCTCCGGCTTGATGTTCTCGTAACAGTGATGGACGTCCAGCGAGAGACAGTAATTCAGTTTCGGATGCTCACGGAGGTACTTCTGGGCTTGGGCCAGAGCCGCGTGCGTCCCCTTGCCTGGACGGGACGCGAACGTCTGGTCTATCAGTGTGCTGTCTATGATCGGGATAACCTTCAGCGCGTAAGCGCGACGGATTATCCTGTCTGGGAATAGGGGCAGGTCCGCGATTTCGCGGACCTTGCCGTGTTCTAGTTTCTTGCAGAAACGGTATCTGGATGCCACATAAGCATGCTCTTTGATGAGATAGCACATCGTCTCAAGGTTCGCTTTCTCGTTCGCACGGTATGCGGCGACCTCCATCTTGTCCTTCCGACCCTTGCAGGTGAGCTTGGCGGCTTCGGCCACCAACTCCTCGGAGTAGATCTCATGGAAGAAATGTCCGAAACGTCTCATCAAATCGCCTCGGAGCCTTTGTCCTCGACCCGAGCGTTCCCTTTCGGTACCAGCCCGGTTTGGAGATTTGCAGATTTTTCGCCAGCGTGTCCCGCTAATCCTATCATCAGGCTTGACGGGCATGCTTCGGCAGCGGCCAGAATCACTGTAAGTGTTGAGATTGCATTGATGAGGAACTTGGTCAGGCGGCCCCCTATGTTCGTGTTCGAGTTCGTAACGTTGTTGTTCGCGTTCATATACGAAAGTCCGTACTTCGGCGCGTTCGACGTGTCGTCGTTCGAATACCCGCCCACATAGAGGCCATAAGGCGACCCGGAGGACGAGTTCGTGTTCGAGTGAACAGCCAGAAGCCCAGAGAGCACGAACGGACGGAAGCTGGTGTGAAGCGGCCGGTCCATTTTGGACTGTGAGTATGTGAGTTCGGACGGAGCATCCGCTGGAGCATCCCGAATGCGGATGCCCGTCCGGAGGTCCATCAGACGAACCTCCTCGCGATCAGGGTGGCGATGAGGATGGCCAGCGCCACGATGATGATCACCTTGGCGTTGCTCTTCGGGGAATCCTCCCCGTCCGCATCGTCGCTCTTCTCCTCCGCGGACCATCCGTCCGAACCGTACGTCCAGGTCCTGTCCCCGGAACCATCCGAATCGGACACGATGATGGTCACGGTCTGGCTGGCGCTCTGCTCCGGTCCGATCGTCGATACCGCGGTCAGGACGACGGTGTACGTCCCGACGGACGGGGCGGTCCCGCTCAGAACGGAATCGTCCCATGTCAGCCAGGACAATCCGTTGCCCGACGCGGTGATCTTCGCCGGAAGGGAAAGCTCGGGAACGTACTCGAAGCGGTCCCCCACGGACATCTCCACTGCGGGCGGGTTCTCCCATGCGGCCCCGTAGATCACGGTGCCCGAGCGGGCGGTCCCTCCCCTGGTGATGGACACGGTCGAACCGTTGGAATACTCCCCGTCCTCGTACGATACGCGGGTGAACGTCCCGTCGTAGATCGAGTAGGAATCCGATAGGACCCCTACGAGCGGACGGTATCCGTCCGCCCCCATGTCGAAGGCGGTCTCCCCGTACGCGAATGTCGTCCCGTCTATCACGAAAGTAGCGCCGTTGGTGATTGACTCCCCGCCCTTCAGCGCCACGGCGATGCTCATGTGGCCCGTGCCGGGCGTGTTCAGGCGGTCGGATTCGAACATGACATAGCCGACGTCCAGCCCAAGCGCGGACGCTATCGACACATAGAGGGTTGCGGTGTCCTCGCAGTCCCCGAAACCCGAATACAATGTTTCGAGGGGGGTCGCCCAGAACTCCTCGGTGCCGAACTGGTCCTGATCGAGCTGGTATCCCACGGAATCCTGAACGAACGAGAGGACGATCATCGCCTTCTGGAGGTTCGTCTTGCCGTCGGTGTACGTCTTGAGGTATTGGATGAGGTCGTCCATCGCTCCCGATGAGGAACAGAGGGACGTGGGCCACTGGCTGCCGGCGATGCCGGCGCGCTGGATGCCCTTGTCCGCGATGGATGCCCTGTACTCGGAGCTGGACAGCTCCAGATCGTATCTGGCCGTTATTCCGTTGGAGACGGTGCCGTCCGAGTTGAAGACGGGCACGCGCCACGCGATATGGGTGACGTGCTGCCCTTCGACTTCGAAGACGGCCTTAGCCAGCCTGTCCTGGTTAGCGTCGAACGTGCGGCTGGTGGAGTACGAGAGGATGTTCCCATCCGGATCCTCCCAGTGCCCCCACTGGTAGCCTGCGTTCGGAGTTGCGGTGTACGTGACCGTGGCGATGTCGTAGGACGAAACGGTCACGGTCCCCATCTCGGGGTCGTAGTCCGGACCGACGAAGACCTCCTGGACCGTCACCTCCTGTTCGGCGCCCCCATCCTCGGACGGATGGACGGCGAAGATCAGGAGCACGGCGAGGACGACGGCGGCCAGGGCCAGCGCGATCCTGCTCATTGTGCCTCCGTGGGCGATCGGTTGGGCGGGGGAGGAATCCCCCGCTTTTGGGTTTCGGTCGCCCGGGATCGCGTCAGAGCAGTCCCTTCAGGGCATCGAACAGGCCGCCGAAGTCCTTGTAGAAGTACATCAGGACGGCGAGGACGACGCAGACGGGGATGGCGATCAGCACAGGGGGGATCTGGTATCCCAGGTAGAACGCGACGAAGGCGAGGAGTCCCGCGAGGATAAGGAAGATGATGAACAGGTATCCGTGTTCCTCAATGAAGCCCTTGGAGTCCTCTTTGGTATCGTCGGTGGTGGTGTCGGGAGTGACTGAGGAGTCCTGACCGACAGCGTACATCACCTTGCTGGTCGTGGTCCCCATGTCGTTGGTGGCGGAGATCGTGATGAGGTAGACCCCGGCCTTGGCATAGGTGTGGTTGACGGAGTAGTTGGCGGCGGTTCCGGTCACGATGGACTCTGTGGAGGTACCGTCGTTCCAGTCGAACTTGACGCTCTTGGCTCCGGAAATGTAGGAGGAGAGGGTGATGGAGTTGGATCCGGCGGCGGTGGGAGTCACAGCCGTACCGTCCATAGCAGGAGCAGATGTGAACGCCAGAGCCTTATAAACGGTCAGAGTGAAGGTCTGAGTCGCTTCGGATACGCGGGCATCATCGTTATTGACCTTTCCTTTGACGGCCAAAGTTGCAGTGAAATCCTTGGAGATGTCGCCTCCAGTAATAGCTCCGACACTGGTGAAAGGGGTGCTGATGTTGACGTGCTTGTAGTTGAATGCCGCTTGCTCCTCAGCGGTCGAGTTGGGGTCCGCGGTCAGGACAGTCTGCCCGGCGGGACCAAAGGTCATGGTCTTCTCGCTGACAACGGTCTTGTCGTTGTTGTCGTCATCATAGTTGACGGAGAAGACGAATCCCTTGGCGCTGTAGGTGTTGTCGCCCTCGTACGTATAGTAATGCGTGACCGTAGAAGTTATGGCAATCTCATTGTAGACGTAGAGGATAATTTCCCCAGTCTGGGTGTCTCCGGTGTTAGGGTTGGAGAGCGTAACGTAAATCTTCTCAGGGCCAGATTCTCCAGTGAGCTTGGCAGTCGGCGTGACCGTGACCTTCTTGGTCGAGGCGTCATAGTCTGCGGTGAAGTGCGTGTTGTTTGTCGAGGATTTGTCGTCCCCATACTTGTACTCGTCCGTTATTACCTCGGTTCCCGTCTTGGTGTACTGTGTGGATCCGCCGCAATCAAGGGTAAGGACCGTCTTGGAAGCATCCCATCCGACGAGCGCGTATGCCGTGGTTGTAGTCGCGATAGTGATCTTCTCATCAACGTTGAAGGTGATGGTCTGGGTGGCCTCCTGGGTCGGCTTCTTTCCATCGGTTCCGGCAGTAAGCCCGGTCCAAGTCGCCTTGAGAACCCCTTCGTACGATCCTGCCGTACTGAATTTTCCAGAAAGTTCGGTTCCGTTGAGGGTGATTCCTCCAGTTTTCGCGGTTCCGGACCAGTCGTAAGTGATGGTTCCATAGTTGGCCCCATCGAGGTTAGTCTTGATGTCGGAATAGGTGAATGTCTGTCCGACAGACATCTGCACGGTGAATTTCTGATTCTTTTCGTCCGTGTTGTCCTTGGTGATGCCTCCATACGGAGCGGCGTCCGCATCCGCGATTGCGATCGCGGAGCAGAGCATCAGCATGACAACGGCGAAGACAGAAAAGAATCTGCATTTCGTTGCTTTTGCAAACATTTTTCATCAATCCTCCCCGCCCAGACGAAAGGGCGGAGCATACCAGAGTCTCTTCGGTAGAATTTAACGGGTGCAAAATCCAGCATCCGTGGGTCCGAGGATGGAATGAATACAAGAAATCGAAACTCCTTATATACTGAACAATGAAAATCCCCTATATCCGTCGATGCTGGCTTCCTCATGAAGGAATCTTCGAGAACAGGGGGCCTCCGCATCCAGATGGGACGGACAAAACATCCGACCCCCGCATCACGCTGGCCAATCGGACTCCGACCTCGGCCAGACATACAAATAGAACCGATGCACAATCATCATACCATGGTCATGAATCAAATCGACATGAACAAGGCAAGGACCATAGCATCGAACAAGGGCATCAAGCCCGGAAAAGTGAAGGGGATCGACGGCGTCCTGTTCACCAAGGGGACGAACCCCCGGCTGGACGTCATAACATGGGAGGACTTCGAATCCATCCTCAAGAGGAGGGGACTGGCCGTCTACGAATCGGGCGGCTGGATGAAGATCATGAAGGCCGCTTGAAGAATACCGTTCCGGGGCGGTTCCCCGGGTTCGTTTTCATTCTATCAAATCCGCGGGGATCGGAGGGGATCTCCCCTCCGCAACCCGCTTCATTCCTGACTCAGCTCAAAGAAACGGTCGAGGTTCGTCACCTTCATCGACACCGTCAGATCCGCACGGATCTGATCGTATCCCTTCTCGGACAGGCTGGCCATGAGAGCCTTCGCCGCCTCCCTGATATCGCACCCGCTCTCGGTCTGGATGTTGCATAAGGATGCCCCCAGCCAGAAAATGGACATGTTCGCCAGATCGGTCTTCGTCAGCTCGGGGAGGATCACGCTCATCTGGTCCATGATGGAACGCGATCTCTCGGAATATTCGTATGTGCGTTGCGTTTTGCCGCTCGTCGATGTTGAACGTGTCATACCATCCTTCCTTCCGTGATCAAATAGTCGGAGGCGCACATCGGACCGTCCGAGCGGGAGAAGGACGGCGACCGTCCGCCCCAGGGAAGGGGCGCAACTTTCGACTGATCCTTTTTTGGACGGTCGCCAGAACCTGAACATCGGGCGACCATATAATCCCGGGAAAACGATGCGAACGATGCGTCTGTGAATGTTTTTATACCGTTACTGGGGCACCTCACCCCTCAGCTCCTCTATCCTCTGCCGGACGATCGAGTTCTCCGCGCCCGCGTGGGATTCGCATACCCTGGCGAAAAGCTCGGCCACACTCTGGTCAATGATGTCGGCCTTCGTCCTAGGCTCACCGTTGAGCGTGCCGAAAGCGACGAGAAAATCCAAGCGGCTGATCGTGTCTTCAGATAGCTTGTAGCTCAACCTAGCGGTCATTTCCCCTCGGATCAGTCGTGTTGCGTTCAAAACGGTGGAGGACGCGCCCAGCATAGGGATGCGCTGGTGCCGCGTCCTCCGGAGCAGAATTGGAACCTGCCACCTAATACGATAATCGACGAACACCCTTATCAATGTGTCGATTAAATCTCAAAACGGTTTCGACAATTATCGGAATCCTATTAAAAATTGGACCCTCTGGCGCGTTTTCACCCGAGAATACGGTCCACCCTGGACCTCATGTACTCGGTCAGATGGGACGAGTGGACATCACCCAGTGCCTCCTCCAGACTCTTGACGGCCGGAAGCCCGTGCTCCACGCGCATCCTCCTCTCCTCCTCCGGATCCACAGGGACTATGAGCCTGATGTCGCCGAGCTTCTTCTTCGAGACATCCAGCCAGTAGATCTCGGCCAATCCGTCATTGATTAGCTGATACCGCTGGACGAGACGGTACGGTTCGCCCGTATCGCTCGGATCTTCCTTCTCCTCTTCTATGAGTTCGCCCACCGCGAGGATACGGTTGTGGATCTCATTCTTATCTTCAGCATCGACCCATACGAAGGCTATCGGCATTCCTTCCATGACTGGTGCATGGGCATCGGCGATATTAATCCAGGATATTCCGGAAGAAGCGGGGATCGGTACGTCGTCCGTACAGTGCGGATCTTGTCTCGGCCATCGACTCTACGTCTTTTGGCTATTACATGGATGCCAGCGTTGATGAATTTATACGAGCCGCGCATATGGAGAATTGCACGCATCCCGTGCCCGGGGGCGACCCTTCTTTGTGCGCCCCCGGAATCAAAAGGTTTGACGGACCTCTTTCAAGAGGCCGTGTAAGGTATGTGGAATCTGCGCCTTCCGTCCATCTCGATGTCCCCGTCCTTGTGCATCTGTATCAGGATGCGGGTCAGGCCCGTCCCGTCGCACGGGTCGAAGTACGCACGGATCTCCGAGGATCTGCACTTGGGATGGATACGGATGTACTCCAGGATCTCCGAACGTCTGTCGTATTCCCGAGGGAACATCTGGCGTATGCCCTTCCATGCGTCGTCCGTGTGCATCATGCGGACCCCTCCCTGTTCCTCTTGAGGCGATCTTCGTGAAGGATCTTCTGGATTGCATTGAGCTGGAGCGGGTAGCGCATGTCGTTCTCGACGGAACTCTCGATCTCCTCCTTCACAGCACGCAATGCGGCATCCTTCTCCTCCGGCGTCATGCGCTCCAACCCGGCGTCGATTATGGTGTCCAGACAAGGCGGGATGAAGAACCCGTATTCCGTGCTCTGACGCTCCGTCTCCAGTGCGTTGTCGAGTTCCCCGAACCATTTGTCGGCCAGATTGAAGATCTGCGCTACATCCTTTGTGAACGCATCCATCTTATCCCAACCGCAGTTCTTTCCCAGCAACATGATGCCCTCGTTGCGAGTGATACGATATGCTGTGTTCTTTATCATCAGAACCGCGCGGCGGGTCTCGATCAGGTCTTCTAGGTCGTAGAGCTGTTGGTAATCGGGATCGAGCTTGGAACGGCACTTGGTCATTCCATCACCCCTTGGATCTCGTTCCATCTCCTAATGGCTTCATCAGGCGTCGGCGCGTAGACGGTAATGTCGCGACAGCTGTTTCTCGGGCACCCGATTCCAGTACCCAGAGGCGTCAGAAGCCAGACTGGTTCCGACCCGCATCTCCTGCATCTCTTCATCTCGATCATGCCACCACCTCGCAACGGATGTTCGTCTGATCGGTACCCTCCGTCAGAGCGAACGTCCACCTGATGGTCCAGTGCAACCCGTCAGCGGTCTCCCAGTCGTCCTTGCACGTGACCCAACGGTCGATAGTCTCAGGATCGTACGGACCTTTGATCCTACGTCCCCTCATCATGATCACCTTGGCGGCTGTGTCCGGCTCGACAAGTGCTGTCTCGTCGCCTACCGGGATCACTACCCATCTCTTCCCGAAATCGGGATCGCGGTGCCATCCCGCCACCCCTCTGTCGTTGTAGAAGCTGATCGGAAGGAATTTGCCCGCCTTCAGCTCCACCAGATCCGCCGTCGAAGCGCATCTGTCGCAATGACTGGACCCCATCGGGAAGACGGTCCCGCATCTGGCGCAGTACGATGCGTTCATCCTCGCCACCTCCTGTATCTGTGGCATCCACGACACGAACCGTCGTAGACGACGTCGCCGAACAGCTTGCACGTGCCCATGATGCGGACGTTCCCACCGACATCCACGCCCGATGCAATGTCCTGCTTGAGCCATGCGCACGGCCTGCCGTTCGGATAGACGCTGCCGATGTCGAAGGTCAATCCACCCACCTCCCCGTCGCGGGGACGTCGCTGATAAGCGACGGGTCGTAGACCATGTACACCATGACATCGTCACCTGGGCACGTGGCCAATGCGTTGGCCAGTGTCATAATCTCCACCGCCTTCTTGGGATCATCGACAGACTGGTCCTGTTCCGACCTGCGCTCGACGACGAGTCCGTCGTCGGAGCGGGAGACCAGATATGCCTCCATATAGACCGTCATTCGCTCCCCTCCGTATCCCGTGCGATGTCCATGAGATTCGTCTGATGGCGTCCCGATGGAATCCCCAGGAAGTCGCAGACCTCCTCCATCCCGAGACCTCCTTGGTCCAACGGACGCATGCAATACTCCCATTGCTTGGGATGGGTCGCCTTCAGCTTGACGAAGCGGTGCTTGTCTTGCATGATGCCGAATCCGCAGAAGATGCAGCCCGTGGCATTGTACCCCATGTCATAGACCTTGCAATAGGGGAGATTGCGGGACCGGATGTACTGCCAGACATCATCGTCGGTCCAGATTCCAAGGGGCGTGCACTTGTCGGACTGGATCGACCCGTACTGCTGGAGGTTCGTCATGCGGAGACGGCTATCGACACCTTTGGTCCCGATGATCGCGTGACGTCCCGTCTTCTCCTCGTAGGCGTGCATCGGCTGTTTCTTCAGGATCTTGCAACAATCCGAGGATACTTTGAACGGAGCGTCGACCAACCAAGCGTAGTGGGCCTTCGAGAAGGAATACTCGTCGCGACTGACCGTCACCATCCTCACTCCCCAGGGCGTCCCCTTCTGGGCCGCGCCGATGATCTTGGCCACCTCCTTCCCGACGACAGGGTATCCGCGCGTCTGTATGACCTTGCGGAAGCTCATCTCCGGCCTGACGATCTCCACATCGGGCGTATTCGCGACGAACTCGCGTATCTCGGGGAATTCGAGTCCCGTGTCGCTGTACACGGCTGGGATCTCAGGATAGAGGCTCCTGACCATGTCCAGCAACACTGTGCTATCCTTCCCTCCGCTGTACGACACGTACACCTTCCCGCGCTGTTGGATGTAGAAGCGCTGGATCACCATCTTGGAGTAGGTCACCTTCGCCTCCAACGGGAGGGCCATGAGCTTATCCAGATTCTCCGGAGGGGTTTCGGAGGCAGTATAGCATGGCGATGTCATGCTCATCTCATTCCCCCCCCCGTCTGGGATCTGGCCACCAGCTCTTTCACGTCCAGCGGTTCGAAGTACCTTCTCTCGTGGGGACACGGGCACTGCTTGACGGCCAACAGCGGCGCGTTCGCCTTGTGGCACCAGGGCGCCCATCTGCTGCTCATGAGGTACTGGCATCCGGAACAGGTCATTCCTCTTCCTCCTGAAGCGTCCCCAGATCGTTCGCGAAGAGCACGATTCCCCTGCTCTGAACCTCCCCGTCCTCGATGATGTCGAACGGCACGCTGGGCACGCTGGCCAGGGTTATCCAGGCGGGGAGCGTCCCCCCTTCCGTCCAGACGGCGCAGACAACGCCCTTCTCGAAGATCAGGGTCTTTCCTCCCCACGCGCCCCACTCGTCGTAGATCGTGCCGCGTGCCTCCAGCTCGTCGTCTGACTGGCCGTAGAATGCGACGACTCCGTCGGCCCTCATCTGTGCCTGCTCGTCCTCGGTGATACGGAGCGGGTATTCCCGTCCGTCGAGGATGTGCGCCCAGTAGTCCGTGAATATGGCCATCAGGCTCCCTCCTCATCGCCACCGTTGTCGCACTCCATGCAGATCTTCTCCACGTAGCCGACATCCATCGGGACGGCCCAAAGGGGCCGTCCGCATCTCTTGCAGAACTCGCCCGGGATGATGTCGATCATTGGGACCCCTCCGTTCCGTTCGCCTGCGTCTTCTTGCAGAAGTCCACTTCCCTTCTCGTGTAGTGGATGGGGGCGCAGTCTTCGCAGATCCACTCGGTTACCTCGACGTAGTGGACCATCTTCTTCCCCGTGCTGTCCATGACCACATCTTCGAGGTAGGTGTCGATGGCGAGACCGGGTTGCCCGCACTTCGGGCACTTCCACTCGGTCATTCCATCGCCTCCTTCTCGCCGAGGACCTTCATCAGACCGTCGATCAGTTCCTCGGCCTCCTCGAAGTCCAACGAGATCCTGGTCCAATCTTCGTTGTCTGGCGTCTTGATGCTCAGGGCGATGCCGCCGTCCTCCGTCGTCGATGCACGGATGGTCCCTGTGCGGGATTCGGGTACGGCCTTGTTGCGGACATCCATCATCCACGTGCGGTACTGGCAGAGACTGGTGAAGATGATCATCCGACCACCTTCTCGGGGACCAGTGTGACCCTTCCGTCCTTTCCGATGAAAGGATCCTTCCACGTTCCGTTCTTGAACGCGCCCCAAAGCGCGCGGATGGTCTCGGGTTCTCCGTCGATGTAGAGAACCAGGTCGGCCTTCTCCTCGGAGTAGAGGGTTGTCGCCCTCCTGTTTATGGCGAGGGTCATTGCTCTCCCTCCTGCTCTTCGACCTCAACCGCTCCTGTGACGTACTCGGCGAGTTCGTCGGATTCGGCGGGGAGACGGATCCCCACCATCGTCTTGCAGTCCGTGATTCCTTCGATGGTCTGTGCTATGATCACCGCGGACCCCATGTCCGTGTACTTGCGAGGGAGGGCGCGGTATTCTCCGTCGAGTTCGATGAAGACGCGATACACATCGGCCATCGGCAACCCCTCCTTATGGCGGCGAGAATGTATGCCTCTTGGATTGCATCATCCAGCGCGCGATGCTTCTGCTCTCCGATTCTGGCGGGATCCTCGGGACAGAGCGCCGCGTATGCGTCGGCGCTCCTCAGCCACTTCTCAGGGAAATCCTCCCACTCCCAGAGAAGACGGTCGGCCAACGCCTTGTTCTCGATCTTGCCGTGGTCCGCCCTGTTCCTCACGGTGAACGTCGCCTCGTCCATGATGTCGAAGGGGACCTTGCATATCTCGGACAGATTCCAGGGATCGAAGTCGAGGAAACTGCCGAAGTCGAAGGGGACGTTGTAGGACGTCACATCCCTGCCGTCGACGATGCTCCTCACATCCGCCACGACTTGGTCGATGTCCTTGCCCTTCTCGGCGATCTCCTCGGGCGTCAGGTCCGTGTGGTCGAAAATCCAGATCGGGCCGCACTTCTTCCTGTAGTCGGCGAAGAAGGCGTCCTGGTCCCTGTAACGGATAAGCGCGTTGTATACCGGCTCGACCTTCAGGGTCTCCTCGTTCAGCTCCGCGATTCCGATCTCCAAGACCCGGTCTCTCGGATACCCGTGAAGCCCGGTCGTCTCTGTGTCGATGATCAACATTCCAATCTCTCCTGTTATTTCAAAACGGTTTTGACATTCAGTCCTTGGGCGAGAAGTTGTGCGTTCCGAGGATCTTGATTCCGAGGACCGCATAGCCTTCCTTGATTGCAATGGGGAACTCCTCCGAGCGGAGGATGTAGGTGATCGTCGCGAGCGCCTTCCTTCCCGTTTCTCCGACCGGAGTCTCAAGCGTGTTGTCCCATTCTTTCTGAACCAACGTCGAGTCCCATTCGCTGATCAGCAACGTGTCGCCGACCGCGAACCCGCGGTCGTCCTTGCGGACCTCGAAACTCTTCGCTCCGACTGCGACAGCGTCGAACCATCTCCCGTCGATTTTCAATTCGTGTTTTGTCATTCAACTCATTCCTCTTTATTCGTGATTCGTGTGTTTTCATCGTCAATCGCCCATAAGGGTCGGCATACCGCCCGTAAGGGTTCCCTTGCGGGCGGGTCGGGGGTCAACCCTTGTGGGCGGTTCTACCCCCTTATCCTCAACCCTTGTGGGCGGTATCCCTTGTGGGCGGTTTCCTAGCTTGCTCGCCTTGAGTCTTTCTTGGTATTCGTTCATGATACCCCTCTCCCTAAGAGCACGCTTCAAAGTCTCTGGTCCAATGTCGAGAATCATCCTCGCAGCCTTCTGCACGGAGAACCCGTTATCCGCCAATTCGAGGATCGAAGATTCGGTCATGATGACGGTTTTGTACTTGTGCTCCTCATCGACAATGGTTTGAATCCTGTTCGCATTCTCGGGCAGAGAGATCTCGTCGGCCCAACAGAACCGGAGCATGCGTCCGACGTGCTTGCCGTTGAGCTTAGCGGTGAACATCCCGCCCTGCGTCGTCGTGCTCCGCTTGATGTTGTCCGCCTTCGCCAATCCGCACAGCGTGTTGTCGATGATTACACCGGATGCCGTCTCAGGCTCCGCAGAATTGCTGGTGAATCTCAAGCGCGTACGGTATCCGCTACAGAAGTCGAGGAATTCCTGATAGTCCTTCGGCTCCCTGCTGATGCGGTCCTGGTCGCGAGCCACCACGTAGTCGATCTTCCCCTGCGAGATCAACCCCTTCATCGTGAGGAATCCGTCGCGATCGGTATTCTTGCCTGTCTGCTCGTCCGTGTAGATTCTAACGATCGTCCAGCCATTGCGCTCGCAGAGCGCCTTGGCATCACGGATCTGCGTCTCATTGGTCTGTCCCTTGTCGTCCGTCGACACGCGGGCGTAAATCACCACCTTGTAGATCTCGTCGCTCATCGGACGGCCTCCCAGAGGATGCACGTGTTCCCGCCACGGGCGGGGACTTCTCCAACACGACGGACGGACCCCCAGTCCTCCAGCCTGTTCAGGCTGTACCCGATGGCGCTGATGCGCTCCCTCCCTCCACGGGGCCATCCCGCATCCCTGATCTCGATGCTGGTCATTGGCCTGTTCGAAGCCTTCAGGATGTCCAGGACCTCCCGTTGACTCATATCTCGCCCTCCTGAAGGATCTCCTTCTCGTCGTGGGACGGCATATGATCGTACTTGAGCCGGCAGTCGAAGAGACAGCCGCACTCCTCGCACTTGTTGTAGAAGGCTTCGAAGACGACGTAGTGCGTCGTGACGTCCATCGGGCGCATGGCCTCCGTGTCCACTTGGACATAGGACAGACAGCACGGGCATGTGACCGTGATGTAGCTCATTCGGAGACCTCCCAGAGTGTGGCCGTTGCCCCGTGCGATGTCCTGACGGTTCCCACGCGCCTGATCTCTCCCCACTTCACCAGCTTGCCAAGAGCCTTGTGCACGGAGTTGCGATTCTCGGGATACGCGATTCCGAAGGCTTCGCACATGTCGATGACCGTCTTTGGTCCATCGGCTCCCTTGAGGTAGTCCAGAACCTCGGATTGTCTCATGCGCGGACCTCCATCCTCCATGCGCAGACGGAACAGATGAACGTGGGTGACTCGGCGCACGCCTTCCCTACGGGGACGGGACGTCCGCAACACTGACAAACCCTGAACACTCCGGAGGTCATGCACAGACCCTCCTCGGCTTCGAACAGATCGCGTAGAGGTCCCCGTCCATGAAGACATCCATGTGCGGGTTCTCGCGCTTGTAGCTCTCGATCTCGGCCATGACCTGCGACATCGTGAGGTTACAGGTCCTGATGTCAATGAGGATCCTCTTGCCATGTCTCCACGGTCCGCTGGGGATCCCCTGCTTGGAAGCATACATCATCTCGTCCTCGGACATGCGCCTGAATGAGGTCACTCCCTCGTCCCAACGGCACATGACCGCAAAGGATCCTTCCTCGCAGTGGAGGGTGACGATGTCCCCGACGACGTTGGGCGTGTCCTTGGTCACGATACGTCCGTCGTACAATTGCCTTATTTCAAATTCGTCAAATGACGGAATCGAATCCGCCATCCTATACTCGGTGAAGACGCTCATTGGTATCCCATCCGTTCAAGCCGACCTTCGAGGGAGTTCGGCGGAGTGTAGTTCGCGCACCTCTGGCGCATAAGAAGTTGAGCCGCATCGGAATCGAACTTGGCGATGTGGGTCAGGTTTTCGGTGTTGTTCAAAACGGCTATCGTCGTCTTCTCCTGGACCGTGACCATCTTGGCGATGATCGTGTCCAGCGAATCCAGACGGTCCATAGCGGAGTCCGTCGCCTTGGCGACCTCCTCGGCCTTCTCCTTGGCTTCCCTAGCCGTGGCCTTGGCCTCCTTGATGTGGGTGGGCATGTCCGCAAAAATCTGGACCTTCTCCCAATCCTCGACGTGCTTCATCTCCAGCTCTGGATTCGTTCCAGGCGAACCGTCCACGAACATGTCGTGGCCGGTGGTCTTCATGGGGATGAGCTGGCAGAGAGGGTGGTCCTGAATGGCGAACTCGACGTCGGACTGCCCATCCAGCTTGGGATTGGTCAGCTTCCAGCCGGTGCGGGTCAGGATCGTGGCCACGCGCAACGCGCGCCACTTGAACAGCTCGATGGCCTCGGCCTTCGACTGGAAATACTTCGGGTCAACGAAGATACGCTTGGGACGGAGGGTGAATGTCTTGGACCCGCGGTTCCCCACGCGGTAGTTGAACGAGACCAGCTGGTTGTCGATGTTGATCTGGCCGCGGTAGTTGGTGGAGCCGTTGTTCTCCTTTGGAGCCAGCCAGTAGCCGACGTAGCCGATGCCGTCTATCTTGGGATCCTCGAATGTGCCCTCCTGCTCGATCTGGAAGGACATCCCTCCGTTCAGGTGCATCTCGACGAATCCCTCGGGACAGGTGTCGCCCGCGTAGACTCCGGGTTGGTTGTCGGGGAAGGGGTACGTCGGGTGGAGACGTGTGACATCTTTCGGGGGGAGGGGGGCACCATTTGTGCCGCCGACCCCATGGATGTCACATGACCCCCCATCCTCGGGTGATCTGGCTGTTATCTCGGCATCATACCTTGCGCCCTTCTCGTACAGAACGGGCGACTTCGTGCCCGGAACGATACGGAGGTAGTTCATGACGCACAATTTGTTGGCGTTGCGGTAGACGGACCTCTGATTGAGTTTGAGGATGCGGGCAACTGCTGGCACGCTTCCTCCGTCCTTCAGGAGGTCGAGGACACGGCGGTCGGTCTCGCACAGACGGAGGGTCATAGGACGGACCTCCGCGGTGCGACGGCAAAACATGGCAAAGTGACATGTTTTGTGCCCCCCGGCACATGCCCCCCCACAAAATGGCAATTTTCCTGCGCACACGTGCCCGCGCCTAATATAGAAGGCGAGGGGGGTGTGCCCCTACGGAAAATGTCACATCTGATGTGACATCTTGCGGTTCCGCAAATGACACATGTCGGAGAGGACTTTTGCCGTAGGATCTCGGCGGTTCTTTGTTCTGCTTTCTTTCCCGTGGGATCAACTCCCAGGGGTGCGTGGAAACGGTCGGTGGAACGGCATCCCCGACATCCCTCCGCGAATCCGTAAATACGTCGGAGTCTAGACGGCAGTAGAGGGAATTCCAATGGACAACTCCACGGTCTATTTCACTCTGACTGCACGCAATAGGTGTCGGATTCCGCTCGATGAGGTGACAAGTCACCAGCGCATCCCTTGAGGTTGACATTGTTTTGACTAGTAGAAAAAGCTAACCCTTTTGGGCGAATCGGCAAAAAATGCCCGAAAAATGGCACCTTTTGCCGATTCGTGTCGATTCTGGAACGTAGTTCCAGCTCGCCGAAATCGTTTCATTTCCGGTTGAGGTCGAGGGCGGAGAACGCGGAGTTCAATGAGTTCACCGCACCCTTCATCTTGCGGGGGTCCGCCTGAAGGTAACATCTCAGAGTCGTATCGAGACAGGCGTGACGCATCATGCGCCTGATCGTATCCAGCTCAACCCCTGCATCCGCCAGATCCATCGCATACATCCGACGGAGACCGTGGGCCGTGAAATAGATCCCCGTCTCCTTAGACAAGCTATTGAGGATCGTCTGATGGCAGCGTGAGGTCATCGGCCGCCCCAGGTCCCTCGCATGAGGATTCACCAAGAGGTTGCCATTGGATCTGTCCCCATACGCCAGCAATCCGGCCCTGAACGGCATATACTCATCCAGTGCGATGCGAACCAGTTCGGGGATCTCCATCGTGACGACTTTTCCCTCAGAACCAGCGCCTTTCCCTCTGACCGTCACCGTAGGTCCGTTGAAGTCGGACAATTTCATCTCGACCATCTCGCCCCTGCGTATTCCCATCGCGCCTCCGAGAGCCAGGATCATGTGCTCAGTGGGTCCTCCCGCACGCCACAACTCCCTGAACTCGTCCATGGACACGAAATTGCGACGGACCGTCTCCCCGTTGAACCACAGGTGAGCCTCCTCGGTGAGATTCCTTCCGATCGCGAACTCCAGGAACAATCCGAACGTCCGGACATAGGACTTGACGGTGGACTCGCAGAATCCGACGAAAGCGTTCCTCAACACCTGCATATCGAAGGGATCCAGGGATTCCAGATGGAACGGACCCTTGACCTGCTTAAGCTTCTCGTAACAGTTTTTGATGCAGCTCAGTCTCGCCCCGATGGTCTGGTCCTTGAACTCCCACTGGATGAGATAGTCGGCCCAGGCATCCAGCTTCTCCTTGAACTCCCTATCGCACTCGTCCTTCACGACGTAGGGTCTCCTTCCGGTCAGACGGAACGCCTGGCGCAGATCGTCGCGTCCGAAATATGATGCGAAATATAGGAAGGCGTTCCGATAGAGCCTCGCCGTCGTCGGTGAGACGTGTGTGATGATCTCTTCGTGCACAGCACCCATCATCTCAAGGTCCACGTCGTCCAGTTTCTTCACTCCGAAACGGATGCCCAGTATCGCTCCGAATATCCTCGCCCTCGTCAGGACCGCGACCCTCTGGGACGGGTCGACATCGCGATGGTCCAGGACCTTGGCGAAGGTCGCCATATCCTTGGAGAACGGACACTGCTCGGGCAACCCGGCGGTCCAGTCGTTCGGCACCTTTGAATTGATCTCGCGCATCGGAGGATCGCCGGTGACGAATGAGACGAATCTGACCATCAGAGCGGCGTACTTGCCTGGATTCGTCGCTCCGAAATCCTTCAGAAACATCTTCATCCGCTCGATGTCCTCCAGCGTGGTCTCGCCGGGATTGAACGCTCCATTGACCTTCTTGAAGACGTAGATTGTCGCGCATAGGGATTTTTCGGCCTTCAGCGCGAAATTGACCTCCTTCATCGCGTCCAAGAAGGCGGTGATCTGCCCCCCGTACTCGGACATGATGCGCTGGCGGTCCGTTGCTGTCCCCAGAGTCTTGGTCCCGGCTATCAACAGAGAATCGTCCGTCTTGCATCCCAATTTTCCCAGAGGAATCATGGGTGGTCTCTTCGTTATGACGGAGACGAACTTGGCCAGAGCCTTCACGTATGTTATAGGCCAGATGTAATCGCGCGCGGTCAGGGTCTCCTCGACGAACTTCAGGTCGGCCTTGGTAATCCGCCTATAATCCACTTCGTGCTTCTCCGCTATGACGGTCAGAGATGTCCTGATCATCCTGACATGGGCCGTGATCGCAGAGGGTTTCAGTCCCTCCTGCTCCTCCCTGAGCGCGAAGATCTCCAGATCGGTGTCCAGCTTGGACGGTTTGATCTTGCTCGGTGTTCTTGTTCCCGCTTTTCCTATGTTGCCGTTTAAATACGGCTTATGCACTGATTCCGTTGTCATGGTTCCTCCATGACGTCGGGCCGCTCCTTTTGCCTTCGGTCGGTCCGACATCAGCGCATCCCGCTTGCATCCCTTCTGGGCGGTCCAACCCCAATATGTATTTAAAATATTCCAAACGTAATCCTAATTACGTCATTTGGCGTAAAATAAATTCTGAATGAGATAATTTATATTATAAATGTCATAATCAACACGATGCGCGTACACACCTCGGTCAACATCCTCCAATCCAATATCGGCGAGTGCGAGAAGATGATCGAATCCGGTCAGTTCGAATCTGTCTCGGATGTGATCGAATTCTCCATGAGGGTTTTTCTGGATGCGATAAGGATTGATGGGATCGAGCCGTCCTACATACCGCGTGGCGGACCGAAGACCAAACAATCGGTGAGGGTCAACGAGTGGCTGATCAAGCAATTCTCCGAGAAGGGTATGACCGGGATCTCCGAGATAGTCGACTATTCGATTACATTCTACACCCAGCGCATGAAAACTCTTCAGGTGAAGAGTTCCGAAGAATTGTGAAGAGTTTCCTTCTGGGACACTGAATAAATACGACACAGCTGATTTCGACGGCGACATGATCCGCCGCGAAGATTTCACGGTTCTTAGCATCGGCAACAGCGTTGTCCTGCTTTCTGCATTGAACGAATCCGAGGGACCCATGTCCCTCGACGATATGAGGAAACACGTCATCAACGGCGCCGCATGCTTATCTTTCATGGATGCGGCCGAAGCCGACGGACTCGTGGACATCAGGATCCAGAAGTATCCGCATCGGACGTATCAGGTCGAACTGACGGATTTCGGAAGGGAGATCATCTCGTTCCTCCTGCCCGCGCTGGATCTGGTCGCACCGGAAAAGCCGTTGAAGGATCGTTGCGTCGCCAAAAACTACGCGGACCCGGTCCTCCGGACCATCCGTGCCAATGGGGTCGTTATCCAGAGCGATATGCTGGGAATCATATCCTCATGGCGCACGCTCAAGGTTCTGCTGGATGCCCTCGAAGAGGACGGGTTGATCGAGTCCGAGATCTCGTATGAAGGGAAGAAGCACTGGAACTACCGCTTGACGCCTTTGGGGAAGGTGGTCGCCAACGCCTATCAGCTCGCGTTCCAGATGATCACGACTCGGACAGAATGAGAGACCCGGCCCCTACTCCTCGGACCGGGGAATGAGTTTGAAGAGAGGAATACACATGCCGTTGACTTCGTTCACTTCTTGTTGCTCTTCCCTCCTTTCTTGTTCACGGACTTCTTGTTGGCTGCGACCGCCACACCTACATTCTGGGTCGCCTTCGGAACATCCGCATCCACGGCCTTCGGGGTCTTCTTCTGGGCCTTCGGCATTGTCCCGTCGGCCTTGCGCTTGGCGTAATAATTGCCTGCGTTGGATCCGGGACGATACGTGGCGAGGTGCGAGATGGACGTCTCGTCGAACTTCTCAGTGACCTTCTTCTCGGCCTTCCTTCCACGCTCGGTATCCCCTCCCGGAGCCAGCAGATGGCGGTCATGATCGGATCTGGATATCGGAGAATCGCCGTGGGCCTTCGTATCGCAGTAGTATCCCGTCACGCCGTACACCTTCTTGGACCTGACGTACGATTCGGCGACGGTCGATGCCTCCTCCAGATTCTTGGCGGAATTGAACTCAGACCTCTCCGAGCTGTAGTACGTCTTACGCTCCCCCTTCTTGTTGAACTTGAACGGGGAACGGGTTAGTCCGCTGCGGGTCTCGTCGGTCTGGCGGAGATGATGGGTGAATTCGTGCACCAGCGTCACCTCAGTCCATCCCGGCTTGAGGATGATGATCGGAGTCTTGATCGAGCAGTCCTCATGGACGGAATAGTAGCATCCGTCCGCCCCCCTCCCGGGGTTGCCCTCCTTGATGATCAACCCGCCGTGCTTGACGGCTTTCTTCAGCTCGGTCGCGTTGAAATCCTGCGCCAGGATCTTCCGGGCGCGGGCCGCCTCGGACTCGGGCATCATGAAGATGATCTGCCTGCCGGCGCCTTGGGCCGTCTTCGATGCTTCGGACAGCTCCCTCGCCAGAGCTGCCGCCCTCGAATCGTCCACGCCTTCGATGTCCGATTCATTCGGATGTTGCCACCATCCTGACTGGACCAATTGCTCAGGCGTGGCTCCATTGGGGAATGAGTGACAACGTTCGGCGGTGACGCCCATATCGACGTTCGGACGTCTGGATTTCCCGCGCCTCGTCCCGCTGTCCGCATCGAAGAATCTGGCGAAGATGTACTCCTGGGGGACCAGTCCCGTCTTGGGATCGTACGGGATCTCCCATTTGGTACCGTCCTTCGCCTCGACCCACTTCGTGTGGATCGTCCTCATCGGCGCTCCGCCCGAAGCGTCTACCGGGATCCTATCGAATCCCTTGCGTGTCCTGACGACTTGGCGTCCGTTCTTGGCATTGGCCGAAAGCGTCGTCTGTCTGCTCCACATCGTCAGACCCTCGTCAGTCCGCATCCTCCGGAGAAGCATCCCGAAACGTCGATGGGTTTGGAAACGTCGATGCGGGCATATCCCTGGATACAGTCCTTGGCACGCTGGGATCCGCTCTGGTGAGCGCGCTTCATGCGTCTCGCCCTGGCCTCGGCCTCCTCTTTGGAGGAACAGACAATGGCCTGCGTGTCCCCTCCAGTGCGCTTGTTCATCTCCATCGCGACCCATGCTTTGCTGGATGCAATGCTCTTGGGTGCGCTGGTGTTGATGTCCACGTAGTCCCCTTTGGCGTTCGGGGTGATGATCGGTCCGGTGTATCCGATTGACTTAGCATACGCGCGGATCTTCTGTTGCTGACTGGAGTGTTCGGCCTTAAGCTGATCCTTGGCTGCCTTTGCCCTTGCCTTCGTTGCCTTTCTCTGGGCCGCGGCCGCCTTCTTCTCCTTGATAGCTTCTTTCTTCTCGGCTCTGGCCTCAGCCAACAGCTTGTCCGTAGCGTTCCTCGACTTCACGGGACCGCCTTTGCCTTTGCCCTTGCAATTCTTGGTGCAATCCTTTCCGTTGCACTTGCAATTTCTGCAATCACTCATTTTATCACCTGCTTGTAAATCGTTTCCGCCTTCCGGCTTTTCATTCATGCACAGCGCAGCTACGCCGATACCCAGCGATGCGACTGAGACGATGAAACTGGCCGAATCACGGTAATCCCTCTTGCGCTCCCTCAGCTCTGTCTGCTGAGCCTTCGTCATTGATTTTGCCATATCACCATACCGAATACGGTCCGACCTCCATCTCCATGATGTGGAGTTCGTTGACCGTCACCTTGACCTCCGGCATCTCCGAGGTCTTGCGGTACAATTCCACATAGTCCTCGCAATCCGCCATCCTCCCCCAATATCTGTCCCCTCCCATCGGAAAACAGCGGGTGTAGAACGTCCGCGCGTGGCGGTTGAAGAAGATCCTAGCCGGACCGATATGCTCGTTGAAGTCCCTGGCCGCGGATGATGCGCCCGTGGGGTCCTCCTCCGGATGGATGGGGACCCTGCGGTTCCTTTTACCGAACATCGGCGTCCCCTCTTCTTCGTATTGGCGGATATGATCGCGCGTGAGATCGTTGTTCTATCGTAGCTCTGCTCCGCCGCCTTGATAGCAGCCTTCCCCTTCAGCGCGCGGGATTTGCTCACGATCAGCTGATCCTGGAGGTACGCTGCCCTGGAATCGACTCCCGGGATCCGTCCGTAGTATCCCGATTCGGTGGGACCCGGCTCGGTTCTGGCGATCGTCTCTACGACGGTCTCCTTCTCCTCCTTGGATTCGATGGCTTTGCGGACCTTCTTGGGCAACTTATCGTATCCCGAGACCAACTTCCCATCCTTGGTGGGGAAACTCGTCCGTTTGTCCTCGACACGAAGTGCGTGGACGAACTCGTGGACGATGTTCTCCGCCTCTGTCCCTTCCTCGAAAACGATTTCCGGAACGGGAATTCCGTCCTGTTTCCTCAGAAAGAATCCGGTACAGTCGCTCAGGTGCGGGACCGTGGAGATCACCAGCGAACATCCGTCGGCGAGGCGTTCCAGCTCGTCCTCCGTGAAATGTTCGGCCATGATCATGCGGATGCGGTTCGCCTCCTTCTTGGGGGCGATTATCGCGATCTTGCCCAGCGCCTTCCTCTTACGTCCCTTGATGGAGATCGGAACGGAATAGATCGGAGCACTCGGCGTATCGACGCCCTCGATGTCGCAACAGGTCGGGTCGTCCCACCAATCGGAGATCTCGTCCCGAGTGACGCGGGACGGAATGACCTTCTGATTGGCATGGGACGTGGTATCCCTGCCGAGTTGCTGGTATCTGCTGACGATCGCCTTGAAGGGGACCAGCCCGTTCTCATCGACGGGGATGTCCTGCTTCTTCCTCGCTGTCATGTCAATCTGCAAAATGCGGCCATGTTGCGGTCCGGCCTTTCGACCTTACATTCGGTCCTGCGGATCTTTCCGCACATGGCGGGTGCTATGCTCATCTCGATCACTTCCTCTAACGGATCTCGCGAAAGCTGCGAGATTCGATGTGCGCAACTGTTCTTAATGTTCGGGGAGAGGTCGGTGAGAAAGAAGCGGGAACTCTGTTCCCGATTCAAGGATGGGAAACGGACGGAACCATCGTCTCGCGGAGGGTTCCCGACGGGGATCGTCGGCAACGGCCCTATCACTATACGCGCGCGTTCTATCTTCCGGGTTCAATTCGGCACCTCGGAATCGGCGTCCCAGGATCGTCTACAGAATCAGGAAATACTCGGGTTCCGAGTTCGAAACGTTTCGAATCTTGGTCTTTTTCGCATGAAATCCCGATATTTTCCCGATAATCGGCTCGAATGACCGTTTTCATCTGATTTGTATTGTCAGACCGTTATCATAGATAACGGTCATCGGGCCATTTTTGGATGAAAAATACCCAAAAACCCTCACCCAAGCCAAAACCACTAGCCAGACATACTTGGGTGGGTGGGTGCGACTACCCTTCGCGCGCGATATATATATCTTGAACCCCCCTTGTTTTCGGGGGGAGGGGACCCCCTCTCACCCAAGCCCTAATCTAGATTAGAGAGCGGATTCCGAAGGGGAGAGAGGGGAGGTCCGGGATCGAGGATCACCCGGCCCCTGCCCCCTCGGAGGGAATCTTCGGGGAGTTGCCCCCGTCGTCCCCACCCCGCGTTTCCATCTCCGCCGCCCACTCCTTGAGCGTACGGTGATCGTGCGCGAAGACCCTGCACAGTAGGGCCTGCGGTACGCCCGCCTCGCGGAGCTTCGGGAAATACATACCCATCCACTGCTCCTCGGTCATGCGTCCGTCCGACGGCTTCCCGTCCGTCTCCTCCGCTGGGAGGTCGGCGTAGAACCCCTTGATTGCGGGGATCATCTCGTAGGACGACCGTCCCGATATGCACGTGACGAATTCGTGGAAGGGGAACGTCCCGACGACGAAGTCCGCGCTCGACAGGTTGTCGTAAGCGTATTCCCCGATGGCCAGCGTATCGGGATCGCGTGTCCATGAGGATGTGGGGACCGGGAGAAGTTCGACAGGCTCGTTGAATCCGGCCTTCACGAAGACGATGGAGCGCTTGTCCATCTGGTAATGGCGTTGCTGGATGAACCTCTCCGCGCGGTTATTGTTTTTCTGGAACGTGCAATTGACGTTCCCGGGATCGGTCTCGGCATCCAAGAAATTCCTAAAGGCGGGACCTAAATTCCTCATGGCGGGCGAGAGAAGCCAGAGGCAGAGATTGAATTTCCTGATGATGCCGCAGAACTTCTTCATCGACGAAGCCATGTCCCCGACGTTGTTCATGTCCCCTAGAAGGAAATTCTGGGCCTCATCCAGAAGAAGGATGATCATCGTGTCCTTGCGACCGTACTTCTCCAGCGTTTCCACGACTATCGGGAATATGTCCTTCATCTCGTGGATCGTGTGAACTCCGGGCGGGGACTTGGTGGCGAACCCGGATTCCGTACGCTGGACGAAGATCACGTTGGTGATCAGGACGACGTGCTTGGGCAGACCCGGATAGTAGCCCTCCATGATGCGCTGGCAGTAGGATACGGCGCAGTGCGTCTTCCCGCCTCCCCTCATCCCGTACGATACCAGGACGGCCCCCGGCTTGAAGATGCCCTTCAGATACTCGGTGATGAACTCGTTGTTGAGCTTCACTCGTCATCACCGCTGAATGCGTGGTACTGGTACTCCCCTCCGTTGAAGTCCATGTCCGATTCGCGGTTCAATAATCCCGCGTCCGACATGACGTAGTAGTAGAGCATCAGGTAGAGCTTGAACTTCTGTTTCCCGACGTTCCCGCGCTCGGGAAGAGGATACTTGGCAGTTATCAGGAAATATCTGGGGTTCTCCCAAAGCGGCGAGTTGCAATTGAGCGCCAGCGCTTGTTCGAACGTCTCCAGATACTCCACGCGCGTGTCGCCGACCTTGTACGCCTTGAGCAGATTGCTCCACTCCACGTTCATGTCGGAGACCGTTTCCTTGTACTTGGGGATGTACCGCGGTTGCATCGGGCCGCCTCCGCGCATTCTATCAACCAGTCGATAATCGCGCGGTTGTCCAGGTCCGCACGCTTCAGGTAGTCCGATGTGTCATCCTCATCAGTGCGCGCGTTCATCAGGTCCCCCACGGGATCATCGAACATCACGGCCAGACCCTCGGAGAATCCGTCGGAGGGTTCGGATGGTCCGGAAGGATCCGGGATGATACGGATCTCGGGTTCGTCCTCCTCAGATTCCTCTTCGGATTCCTCGTCGATCTCCTCCTCATCATCCGGATCGGATTCCTCGTCCTCCGAGTCGGACCCTCCTTCGGACACTCCGACTCTGCCCTCCCAGACCTCCTCATCGACCGGAACATCCTCCTCATCGTCGCCCAGATCGAACTTCTTGATTAGCTTGTCATAGTTCTTGGCCCCGATCAGGTCCCGATATGCCTCGTCCCAGTCGATATCGTCCACCGGGTCATTTTCAGGATACTTGACGTTGCGGTAGTTGATCGGTTTCGTGTTCCATTCGCATGTGCTGGCCTTCCATCTGGATTCGGATATGCCCTGGCCCTCCAATCCTTTGACGTATTCCTTCGTCCCTTGCATCCTGCCCCATGCGATGTTCTTCTGGCGGAACTCGTCGATCTTGTGGATTGCGGCTTGGACCTTGCATAGCTGCCTGAGCGTCTGGAGATCCTGCAGATGCTCCACTTCGTTGACTGGCGGGGACTGGGCGAAGATTATGTAGCGATTGCGTCTGAGGACGTCATAGCACCATTCGCGATCCATGAGTTGGGATTCCAGCTCCTGGGATCTGTGGATCAGATGATCCTCCATTGCATCCCACGCCCACAGCGTGTCCTTCATGACCTGATAGGACGAACCGTAGGTGATCGCCTGGGCGGTGTTGGAGTCCGGCAACAGCTCGGACTCCTGGGGGAACATGTTGGAGATCTCGGTCGGCGTCGTCATTCGTCAGCCTCCCTCTTGCGCTTCAGGATCTTCCTCTTTGGTTTCTGCGACTGTCCGTCCTCCTCTTCCGCCAACCGTCTGGCCATCCTCGTGGATTCCTCATCCACCTCGGGTTCCAGCCTGGCCATGATCTCGGCGTAGACCTCGGCGTCCGGAGTCCTGTCCTTGATGAGTTCGGTGAGAAGATCGCTGGAGTGGGCGTATTCTATGTCGGGTATGGTGAGCGCGTTGGTGAGGATCTGAGCTTCGCACTGGACCAGATTGTTGACCAGCTTCCTCTGTTCGGCCGCCGATACCAGCCAGCTCGTAGTGGTGTCGATGCAGGCCGGAGCCGGCGTGAAGGCATATGAACGGACCTTGAACTTGAACGGACCCTTCTTCACAACGCCGTCGGTGACTTTCTTCTCCACCATGTCTACGGCCTGGATAGTCTTCCTGGGCAATCCGAGGAAATGCACGGTCAGACGGCGGGCACGACGGATCTGTCCGATGTCCAGCTTCAGCGGGCAATGGATACCGCACAGACTCTTCAGCGCTGCGCGGATGGTTTGCTCCTGGAGACACATCTGGCCATCCGCGTTCCAGTAGTAGACGTAGTAGTCCGCATCCTGGGCACCGTACGGATCGTCTTCGGAGATTATCGTATGAGAGTTGATGTACACCATGTTGAACTCACCGCGGAAATACGCGACGCAGTAGCACAACACGAATGCCACAACGAATGAGATGTACCACATCCCGTACGGGTCGAACAGCCTGTATCCGTAATGATCTAGGATGAACGGCAGGGCGCACAGGGTCCATAGCGTCATCGACACAGGATCCTGGAATGGCCAGACCATGTGGACCTTGGAGCGGATGAACCCGCCCAGGATAAACGCGAACAACGAGACGAACGCCAGAACAAGCGGAAGGACGTCCTCCAGCATCGGACCCGCCTCCCGAACAGCTTCTTGATTATCTCTGGGTCGGTTATCGGCTCTTCAGTCTCCAACGCGACGTCCAGCTTCGCTCTGGCTTCCGACAGAAGCTCCTCGGCCTCCTCTTTCCGTCCCATCGGGGGCGGGCCTATAGGATCGTCGGTGACGGCCAGGATCTCGGCCGGATTCTCGTACACTTCAGGATCCTCGTCGGACTCGTCCTCATAGCTGAAGACCTGGGGCGCGTAAACATCCTTGGGCACCACGATGTGTCCAGGGAGGTACGTCCCGTCCGGCAGGGATCCGCAGTCCTACTGCGGCTCACCGTCTTCGGAGTATCCGAGATCGTCGTACCCTTCGTACTGGTCTGGGTCCATCTCCTCGCCTGGAGGGATCGCGGACTCGTCCTCGTCGGATTCTCCGTCTGGGTCCTCATCGGCATCGTCGGGACCCTCGGCATCGCCCTCGTCCGAATCATCCGATTCGTCGTCGGATTCGTCGGATTCTCCTTCCGATTCGTCCTTGGTTTCGGCAGGATCCTCGTCGGATTCGTCGTCCTCCGATGTGTCCTCCCACGGTTCCGGAGACTCGTCATCGGTCCACTCCGAATACAGCTCGGAATCATCGGATTCGTCGAACACGAAAGGATTGGCCACCATCGGTTTCCTGGCGGCCGCGACGGACCCGCCGTACCTCTTGGATGTCACGAACAGCGCATAGGCAGATGCGCGTGCGCGGTCCTCCTTGACGATGTTGGCGATCAGGGGCAACGCGTCGGCCATATCTGGGTCCGCCGAACCGTGTTTCTTGATGTACGACGCGGCCTTTGTCAGCGAGTTCTCCACGGCATCGGCAAGATCTGAGACGGTCGATGCCAAGCGCAAGGTCTCTCCGACCAGCTGTTTCCTTCCCTCGTACTCTCCCTTGTAATCGCGGAGCTGGCGACACGTGTCCTCGAAGAGTCTCTGGTTGACAGTGTAATGCAGGTACGCCGTCATGAAGTCCCCGACGGCGCTCATTCGCTCATCTCCAGCACGTAAATCTTCGCCCAGATCTCGGCCATGCGGTAGGCGTTGGCCAGTATCAGCTTGTTGCTGTCGTACATGATCTGGAGTTGCCCGGATATGTCTCCGCTATCGCCTTTGCGAAGCTCGTTCAACGCCTTCTTGTAGCGGTTGGCGTTGGTGTGTATTGTACAGCAGCAGTCCGTTCCGTTCTTGAACGGATCCGTGTCTATCCCGAGCGCATCGAATGCGCTGATCCTCTGAGAATCCATTTCGTTCTACACTCCTTCGAAAGGGATCCGTCGTTAAGTTGCGTCCAGATAATCTGTCGAATCGGTTTTAATTGTGAGCCAGAAGTCGGAAAAAAGAGAAGAAGGTTCGGAAGGGGTTTGGACGTCTGGGGTCAGGCCGCGTAGATGGCCACCATCCCCTCGATGTCGGTGCATTTGTAGACGGTGTTCACATCGGATGCTGGGAACTTGAATCTGGCCACTATCGGGGAACGATTAGATTCCAGCGCGATCTCAATATTCTGGCCATCGGTGATGGTCAGTCTCGTTCCGGAAGCGCGGAGGAACCTGTCCCCCTCCAGCATCCAATCCCCCGAATCATGGTAGAGGACGGCCTTGGTGCCATCCTTGAAGTTGATCCAGATATCCGAGGAATCCTCCAGTCTATCGACCAGACGATTGAGGGCGGTGCCGGGATCGGACATCGGAGACCCCTGTTCCACTTGAAGACGGCGGAATCCAGATTGTCGGCCTTGGCTTGGGAGCCGCATTTGCGACAGCGGATCCAGACGGGACGGCAGAGCGCTCTCCCGATCAGACGCGGTTCGAGGTCGATGATCTCCGGCTGACCGCCGCATCCGCACATAACGAGGATGGCCTGAGACTTCGGATACTCGGTTTCGATTAGTGTCATAATTTGCTAAAAACGTTTTGACAATTTAAATATTGACAAACGATGCGTGCCAGATTGGAAATGTGGCCGGGGAGTGCCCGGCCGTTTGTTTCAGCTGAGCATGGCCGAGACCGCTGTTTCGTCCAGCGTTCCGTTCAGATAGCCCTCCAGAGCCTTCTCGAACTGCTTCTTTTTGGGAATGCCATCGTCCATGGCGTCCCCGAATGCCTCGGGAAGGGTCCTGACGGGCCTCATGCCCATCCCCACATTCACGTCGAAGTATTCCCCCAGGGTCATGCCCTCCTTGTACGCGATGCAATCCCCCTGCTCCAGCCCGTACGGGTTCCAAGTATCGACGGAGATCTTGCCGGTGATGAGGTCGTCGCCCGGCTTCACGCCATCCTCGATGAGCTTCCAATACGTGGACGATTCGTAACGGTCGTCGTCCTCGGCGTAATCCTCGGGATCGAAATCCTCGATGTAGTCCTTGACCAGCGCAACGGACCCGTCCTCCAGAAGATACGTTCCCGATACATCTCCGTATGCGCTCAGCAACATGTCTGAGGGACCCTTGACGCTGAAGCTCATGATGCTCCTCCCCTTCTTCCTGCCGTTCCTGGCCCATGCGACCTTCTTCCTCTTCGCTTGTTTCTTGAATATCGCCATTCAATCACTTTCCTTCGAAACCGTTTGGATGTTCAATCCTCTTTGAAATCTGGGACCACTCCGTGCGCCTTCTGGATCCTAGCACGTCTCCTCAGAAGGTCCAGTGCCCTGTCGCCTTCCGCGAGATCCCCGTTGTCGAGATAGTCGGTTATGTCTTCGTTGCTCTCCTCCGTCAGATCACCGACGTGCATCGCCAGATCTCCCTCCTCGGCAGCCTCCCCCAAACTGATTCCGTTCCCGTGCTCGTTCCACTCGCAGAATTCGAAGTAGTCCTTGATGTACTCCCAGACTGCTTTCTCGTACAGTGGCTTCTTCAGCGAAGGATCCTCGTAGACCGCGTAGTCGCGAAGATCCTCCATCGTCTCCACCATGTACGGGTCCAGCTCGCCGTCCCCGTCCAACAGCTTCGTCGGTTTGGCGTTGCATGATCTGACCTTGCGCCCCTTGGTCTGGGCTGGAGCGTTGTGAACGATGCGCATCGTCGTCCTCCCGCCCAGTTCCTTCTTGAACGCCTTGGCCTTGGCCTCCGTGGAGAACTGGCCCTTGAGCTTGCCCCCCTCGCGTATCTCGAACATCTTGTCAGTCTTTCCTTTCATCTCGTCTCACCCTCCGTTTAGGACCGAATGATCTGTCCATACTCCTCATGGTTTCTTCTTACCCTTACCTTTCCGATTCGCGCTAACAGCCTTCGCCTGGCGATAGATCTCCATCCCGTCCCTGGCCATGAGCCTTCCGTAGAGGTCGTATTCGTCCTTCCCGTAGCTCTTGTAATCCGGACCCAGCGCAGTGGACAGATAGTCGGCGATCATCCACCTCGGATAGGCATCACCGCACGATGCGAACATCTGGTAGATCGCAGACTGGGCATCGGTACCAACGGAATCGACCTCTTTCTTGAATTTCTCGGGCGTGCCGTATATCGAAAGGATGCGCTGGCGGTCCAGCTCGACCACGTTCCTGTTCCTCGGGAGGGCCTTCTTATTGCAACTGGCGTACCAATCGCGCTCGTTCTCGTCAGAGAAACTGCCTTCAGAGAAGCGTTTCACCTTGACATCGTCGCCATCGCCGAAGTCGCATTCTATCCTGGGTGCCAAGAGATACCTGTACTCGACGCCGCTGTCCTCGCCTGAGAGTTCGATGGGCATATTATCACCCATGCGGACCTTGGCCTTCTTCCCGAGCCTGCCCCACTTGGAGATGTAGCTGGCTGGGAACATGGATGTGGAGACGTCACCTGTCCATGGGGTCTTCAGGTCGATGCCCTGCATGAACTTCCCGTCCTTGCTGTAGAACGCCGCGAAGACAGTGCGCTCCCCGTTCTTGTTGGTACCCGCCTCGATCTTCACGTGATCGGCCTTCTTCGCCAAACTCGCCAGCTGGGACGGATCCATGGTGAACGTCGCCCTCATGAATTCGTCGATGTTGGGCACCTTCGGTTCCCTGTAGTCGTAGTCCTTGTTTATGGCGAACCAATATTCGTTCTTCCCCATGGTCACGTAGACGAACGAACCGCGGATCTCGATCTCCCCTTCTTCCTCCGGTCCGAACACCCCGTCCAGACGCTTCATGTCCAAGGTACCCTCGAAATCCACGCGCATCGGGGAATTGCGCTCGGACCCCACCTCGATCATAGCGATGTGATCCTTGTCGACCGTCTTCATCGCGCTCCTCAATGAGACCGTGTCCTGGTTGACAGCCTTGGCCTTTCCGATCGCGCTCTCTATTCTCTTTCCACTGATTTTCTCATTCCTGCTACGTATCTTCATCATATCACATCTCCTCGATGCGCGGCGCCAGCATCACCCTCATGTCCCAATCGCCAACAGAAAACCGTACGACCAAGGGATAATCACGGTCCAGAGCCATCGTGCACGGTCCTTCGGCCAGCATCATGAAGTCGGCCAGAGTTTCGAGATAATCCCTCGGGAACAACGAATGGACGCCGACATCCTCTCCATCGCCCACATCAGCCCTCATCCCGTACCCATAGTTCGGGACGGCTTGTCTATTCTCGCCGACGGACATGATCAGATCCCCGCCCCTGGAGTACAGGCGGACCGCGTCGTAATCGTACTTGTCGAGATGCCTTTCGTAGTAGGTCTTCTTCTCTTGGCGCATCAGCTTCTTCGTACGCGCCAGCTCCCGCTTGAACGCCGCCGGGTCCACATCGAAGGTCCCAGCGAGAGTGAGCTTCGGCATACTCGGTTCGTGGACGATCTTGTCAGCGTCCGTCTTCAGACGGGCCGGGATCGGATTCCCGTCAGCGTCGTAATAAGACTCCATGTTCTCGCGGACCTTGGCCAGCTCGATTCCCTTCAACTGTCTCCTACCCATCCCATCGGGTTTCGCGTGCTCGTCCGGCAGACCGAAGAACGATCCTCCGGCTCTGGACCTGAATTCGACCATGCAGATGTGCGCGGGATCGACCAGGACGAAGTTCGCTTCGGACACCGGGATCTCATCCATTTTGAGATCTGACAGCGGACCGCTCATGCGCTTGAAGAAATCCGCACGGACATCCAGTGCGGACTTCTTCCTGCCCTTCCTCTTCAGGATGCTTTTCTTCGGCGGCTCTACGGGACGGGCTTGTCTCGCCAGAGCCGCCCTCTTGATGGCGATCAGTCTCAGCTCGATAGCCAGCCAGTCGTTGTAGGATACGGTCTGCTCATCCCAACCGTTCCAGAATTCGGAACATCCGGCGATATAGCAGCTGCGGAACGTGTCGCACAGCCCCGGTGCGGCGTCCGAGTTCAGGTTCATGTATATCCCGTCCCTGGTCAGCTCGACGTTGTCCCCCCACCTGCCGTTCCTCACATGAGCCTCTTGGATCTCGTAGAGGACGTCCGACAGTTGCTCCAAACTGCATGAGGAATAGTCGATATCGGCACGTTTCGGGACGGTCGCCTTCTTCGGACCTTCCGCCTTTGGCGTCTCTTTCGGCGTTTGCGGGGATTTCGGGGTATCTTTGGGTACGGGGATGCTTTGAGGCACCTTCTTCGTCTTCACGGGCTTCTTAGGGGCATTCTTCGGGGCCTTCGGTTTGTCGGTCTTCGGAGTCCTCTTCTTGGGATCCGCAGTGTGCACGATGCGCACGCGGGCCTTGACGCCCTGCGCCTTGAGTTCCTTCTTCAGGGCATCGGCCTTGGACTGGGAGGAGAACACCCCCATGACCTTCGTCCCGTCCGTCACTTCGTACGACGTCGCCATGCTCGCGCCTCCAGCCTTGCGACGGCGGATTCCTCGGGGATCCTGCCGTTCAGGTACATGTTCAGGATGCCGAACACCCTCACATGGTCCGCGCCATCCTCCAATGCGTTGTAGAACGCGACGGGGATCGTCCTCTTGGGTTTGGCCAGACCGTTCTCCGCACACAGCTCGCCGAACGTCATGCCCTTCTTGTACGGATATTCGGCACCGATGCGGGAACTTCCGTCGGGACCGAACATCCCGGCGGTCAGCGCCCCGATCACGCCCTCGTCCCAGCAGTCCGAGTCGAAGCACTCCGATTCATCGACGAAGCGTCCGATCCATCCGTCCTCGAACAGATAAACGCCCCCGTTGTCCGTGCTTGCGGCCAGCACGCGGTCCGCGGGACCCTTCACGGAGAAGCACACGGAATGCCTGGCGTCCTTTCTGATCACTTTCCCACGGTTCCAGCGGACCGCGGTCCTCTCATTGCTCTTGCTTTCGCTCATTCAAAACACACTCCGAAATTGTTTACCTCTTCTTCTTGGCCGAACGGCTCTTCACCCAGCTGTCCAGCTTCTTCTGACCCTTCCTTCCGCCGTCGGTCTCCACGTCGAAACGGTCGATCTCCTCGACCACGGACTGAAACACGTTGACATTGATCGAGTTCCCGGCCATGCCGTACAGCCTGCCGTCAGCCAATCCGATGGCGGCCGCCTTTTCGTACGCAGAATCATCCCACTCGCCGTTCTTCTTCCTCCGTCCGAAACTCTGGAGACGGAACGTCTCCTTGGGGGTCAGCTTGCGGATGTCCGACTTGCCCTCCAAGATCTTCGCCTCGGTGTTCCCGCCCTTCTTGGCGACGATTGTCGGCGATACGCCTTGCGTGGAGTAGACGCGCTTGATCGACTCGTACCCGCGCATCCCCTCCACGGTCCCCGCCTGTTGGCAACGAGTCGGGTCGCGGACGAAGTTGGACGTCTTGCGCTGGCCCTCGCGGGTCGTGATGGCGTGGGAGACGGAGGACCCGGGTTCCAGCGGTTTGAACTTGAACCCGTTCCCACGGTTCTTCTCCTTAGAGGTGGATTTCTCCATCCCCTTCACGCGGGACTTGTTCAGGTAGTATCTCTCGTCCACATTCTCTTCGAGGACGTCGGCCAGCACTGTGTCGCCGCCTGGTGCGATCGGGAGCGGGGGGCAACTGTCGCCCAGATGGGAGATCATAAACGCGCGATTGCGGTTCTGACCTGTGCCTGGGAAATCTTTGGCATTCAGAAGTCCGGATTGGGACGTGTATCCGAGAGTGGACAGAAAACCCATCCATGCGTCCCAGTCCGCGCGGTTCTTCTTGGAGAAGACTTGCGGGACGTTCTCCATGATCAGGTATCTCGGGAGGCGTCCGTCAATCTCGGCCTGCTTGAGGATGTCGCCCACTGCCCAAATCAGCCCGGAATGCTCGCCCTTCAACCCCTTACCGTGGAGATGGGCCTGCGACAAATCCGTACAAGGAAACGAATATGTAAGTATATCAACATCCTTCGGAAGATGCTGGATGCGGGTAACGTCCCCTATCCTCCTGCCATTCTTGTCCTTGGTCTCGCCCAGCATGGGTGCGGGACCATGGATGGCCTCGTACGCTTGGACCGCATACGGGTCGATGTCGCATATCCCGACGATCTCGTACGGTAATCCGGCACGTTCCAGAGCCATGTGTTGCGCCCCGATTCCGGAGAACAACTCGACGACACGGTACGGCCTACCGTTCTTGCTGTTGCTGCTTTTAACAACCATAGAAAAACTCCATAAAATCTCAAAACCGTTTTGAAAAACAGTCGGATAGCTTGCGCTGGTTCCAACTAAATCGTAAATGCGCGGACCCTTCGGACGTCGCTCAGGGCGACAAATACCGAACGGATCTAGAAAAGCCGACAATCTGTGCTTGGGGTTTGGTTAAGGGGTTTGTGGCACGGCCTGGGCGGTATCCGATGGCGGATGTCTGCTCGCAGGCCATGCGTCTCACTCCTCATCGTCTGGGATGAGACGGCGACGGATGGCGACCGCGCACTTCGCTGGAGACAATTGCCCATAGACATCAGCGCCTTCTTCAATCTCTGAAAAAACATCTTCGGACTCGAAGAGAGAAACCGCCTCGTTCAGCTCCATGCCGTACAGCTCGGCGAATGCGTGTAGGATCCTCTCCTTCAGGCATGCGACGTCGGAATCGGTCGGTAACGGGAGGATCCCCCGTTCCTTTGATTCTGGGATGGCTGTGAACACCTTTCTGATGGGTTCGTCTACATCGCTGGATGTGCATCCAATTCCGATTGCCAGGCCCTCTTCGTTCGGGGTCAGCATTATCACAATCGTTTTTCCTTCGTATTTGGTCATTTCAACCTCCTCATTTTATGTCAAAAACTGTTTGAAACTTAATCGGCCAGCGAGTATTTATGCTCCCTTTCACCGACGGATATAAGTAATCCTAACTGCTAGCTCACTTGGCGAGAGTAAGACCGCGCGGGGTGCTTGTCTTTTGGCAAGTCCGGGGCAATCGCGTGAAACTTCTTCTAGACGGTAGTAAGACCGCGCGGGGTGCTTGTCTTTTGGCAAGTCCGGGGCAGCCGTCACTTTTTCACATCTCGATATGAAACGTTCTTTCGATTTGGACTGAATTATCTTGTAATCGGACGTCAGTGTCTTGTCGTCATGTCCACCCGACCGCCGATATTCGCCACCTATCGCACCGGTTGCAAAATCATGCACTTGCAATGGCAGATACTCTTGGGACCGTTTCGTATCCACCCAGAAGATTTTATCATCCAGTCCGTGTTCAATCGCCGCTTGTTTGGTCAACTTCACCGCCAATGATTTACTTAAGCAATTGTGCGCATCGAAGAACAGATCAATGCGAGTTCTGCACGCCCTGACGTTCGAATCCTCCATGATATCATTCAAGGCTTCTTTCACCATCGCGACATAAGCTTGACATGGACTCATTTTCCCGAAATTCGATTTTTTCAATATGACCGAATAAATCTGAGGGGATGTCTCCATGTATTCCGTCAGAACATTCTGGCGAACCTCGTCTGATGAAGAGTTGTATTTCAGTTCATCCTTCTTCTTGCTGGTCGGCCTAGTATTCTTAGGGTGACTCTTCGCGATGGGAGCCAACTCCGAGTAATTGTCATTGATCGTAGCGGTCATCGTGATGGGTTTCGGCGATATTGATTCGTCACCGAGATCCCCAGATTCGTCTACGAGCACGAGTATCTCAGCCGGAGCATTGAACTCAGATTCAGAATCCTCATGCGAGTGTTTGTTTTTCTTGCGATTCTTCGAGACCTTATTGTCCCTGCTAGCTCCGCACGGGCGTCCGAACATCGTTTCTCACCCATATCCGCTCTGGCCTTGGCCATCAGCTCGGCGGCTCCATCCAGTTTCTCGTAGATCTTATCGTGTCCCGGAACGCGCATGTCGCACACGGAATCCATGATCGTGTCCAGGATCTCGATGTATCCCTCCAATTTGCCACGGACTTCCTCATCGTTCATTTCCAATACCTCCTGTTCCATGCGACCGTCGCCTCGACGATACAGTCGCCGACAGTCTTCTCCTTGGTCCTGAAGCTGGGGGACCGTCCCCCGCATTGGTAGCATTCTATCCAGATGTCTTCTAGATCCGACGTCCCCACGCGCTCTCTCGCGATGCTCGGATTGCCCCCGCAGAACGGGCATCCATCCATGTGCGGAATATCTGGATCCATCACAACACCGTCGCAGCGCGGTAGAGGGTGAACGCCAACGCGACGAAGCTGATAGCCAACGCGATCAGTGTCAGCCAGAACGCCCGCTCTCCTTTCTCGATCTTGAACATATCATCACCTCTCGGGTAACGGTCCCGATGGGACCGTAAGGGGTCCCCCAGCCCGAAGACCGGAGGACGTTTGCCGGAGTCACCTTCCACGTCTGGCCTTGGCCGCTTCGCGCTCGGCCTCCTCCCAGCTCCTGACCGGGATGGCGTCCCTGAATGCTGACGGGATCTCGTCCTCCGTCACCCAGCGGTAGGCGATCGCATCATCGTGGAGATGCGGATAGAAATCGGTCCCGTAAGCGGAATCGTACTTCTGAAGCACCTCCTCCAGCGAATCGTCGTCGGAGGTCCGGATGTCGGAGTAGTCTATCGAGAGGTTCACGTCGTCGATGTCGAAGATCACGCGACAGAACCGTTTCTCGTTCCTGGACTTGACGGGACGCTTGAGCTTCCACGATCTGGAGACCACGGGCGCCAGCTCCTTCCGTCTGGCCTTGAGACGGGTCAGAAGGTCGGTGAACAGCGGCTCGGGGTCGGGACCCATGCCCTCCTCGATGAACTCGATGGCGGTGTCCAGACCCTCGACGGTGAAGAGAAGGTCGTACGAATCCTTGAACCCCTGTTCGGTCGGGTAGGAATCGCCGTACTGATCCTTGTATTCGTACGGGTCGATCTCCCATCCGGCGTACTCCAGATCGGATGCCAACTTCTGAAGGACGACGTCCCTCTCGGGATGGGCGTTCTTCGAACCTTTCCTCATCCGGACCTCCTGCCGGACCCCACCACTGGACGGTCCGTCCCCGGCTGGACCCAGTCGTAGTTCGCGAGGTCGCGTTCGGCCTGCGCCTTGGCGTCGGCCTCGGCCTCGGGGACGGACGGGTATCCGTATACCCCTCTGGCCAGCACGACTCCGCGCTTCTTGTCCCCAGGGTTCCTGGCCTGGGTCCAATCGACCACTTGGCATACCATGGCGGTGTCCTCGTTCCCTCCGATTCCCACGACGTAGCTATGGATCGCTCCTGTACCGGGATCTTGGCCCACGGGGAACTCGGAGACGTAGTCGTATCCGATCTTCTCCATCTCCTTGGAGACGGACCCCTCGCGTTTCTTCTCGTTGTACGATCTGTTCAGAACGTTGCTCTTCTTTCTTCCGAATCTCATCCTCATTTCCTCCTCTTGTCCCTGCCTTTCCTGTTCTTGGACGCATTGGGTTTCTTTCCCTTTGGCCAGTATTCTTCGAAGAGGACCCATCCGATAGTCTCAAAGTTGATGCGGTCGTCGGCCTCCCACTTGACGGGGAGAGCGGCCATCACCACGGGCGAGATCTGACGCTTGTCCTTGTCGAAGAGGTGCTGGACGAAGTCCTCCAGATCCGCTACGAACATGTCGATGGCCTCGTCGCGCTCGTAGTGTTCGGCCAGAAATCCGACGCGGTTCTCGATCCAGTCGGAATGGTTCCTGTAAAGGGCCTCGGCCACGGGGCGCTCCCTGGTCCACAATGAACCGAAATCCGGCATCGGTGCCCCCTCTGTTTCTTCCCGTCGGTCTTCCCTGACCTCTTGACGGGCTTCTTATTCTCGGACCTATTAACGACGCGGTATTCTATGCCGGCCAGGGGACGTCCGGCGGTTTCGTATCCATGGTGGTACTTGATGTAATCCAACGCATCGGAGACGACATCGTCGGCGCTGGGAACCTTGTCCCAATCGGAGATCCATCTGGCCACATTGTAGAGGTCCCATGACACCATGATGTACTCCTGGATCAGCTTCCTGCGCGTATCTTGGTCCAGAGCGCGTTTGGCTTCCGGAAGGCTGCCGATGAACTTCCCTTTCAGGTAGAATCCTTCCTTGTTCGCGTACGCCACATCAACGCCCCCGTCCGATCAGCTTCTTCCCGCTGGCCTTCATGAATACCATCTTCTTGGCTGGGGCTTTGGTTGATCTCTTCACCGGCTTCTTGTTCTTGGAACCAGACACGGACTTGGCGGGTATCGGGGACTTGTCCCCGAGGCGCGCTATCGACACGGGGAAGTCAGGCAGCTCGTATGTGTCCCCCACGTTCAGACCGTTCACGTACCCTCCGTTCAATGCCAGGTCCCTGTTCACCCACATGATGTCGGAATCCAGGGCCAGAGCCTCGCCTTGGTCGGCGGAATCGCCGTCCATCAGCCTGTCGTAGTATGCGCCGTAATACTGCTGCGCCTTCTCGGATGCGTAATGCGCATCGAGGTTCGTCAGGACCTCCCAGAGCGCATCCTGAAGATCGTAGCGTCTCAGTCCCTCCTTCTCGGTGTACCCGTTGACCCTGATTTCGTACATCGCCTCGTTGCTGTTGGCGGTGGCGCCGGCCAGCCTGGTCTTCCTGTTGCACTTGTTGCAACGGAATGTCCTGACTCCGTCCTTGTAGGATGGTTTCGAAACGTTGGTGGACCCGCACGAAGCGCAGTGGAGATCCGCTGAGTACGGGTGGCCGTACGTCGGCAGTATCCCTGTGATCGGCCCGCGGTAGAATTTGGTGGGCGGGGTCAGCTCGTTGTATCCTGCGACCATGTTAGCACCTCCCCTTGGCGGTTCTGCTGGCGGCGGTTCTCCGTCTCGAAGTCGTCCGTGCATTCCGCGAGGCGGTTTGATTCTTCGGCGCGGAACGCTTGTTCTGACCGTTCTCGTACCTCCTGCAATACTCTTTCCCGCCCGGCCCCCATAGATCCAGCACCTTGCGGAGTTCTGTGGGGACCTTGATGTCCCCCGCGATGATCTCGTCGGCGTAGAAATCCTGGACGGCATCGACGCACCAATCCTCGAACTCCTCCTGCGACATCGAGTCGATGCGGAATCCCGGAGTGACCTCGAACCAGGGGTCCTTGAAATTGCACGTCGTGCCGGAATTCTGGCCGAGCGTGAATCCCTCGTTCCCGTCGATGGATTTCATGTAGCGGTCGAGTGCCTTGTAATTCATGGGCATGCCCTCCGGCTTCAGTTTGGACGCCAGACTGCATGCCGCATCAGGATGGTCTTCGAGCCACATCCCCAGCGCGCGTTCGGCGCTGGATGAACTGCTGGAGCGATACCTGATGTAGGCATCCATGTCGCGAATCTTGTTGGTCATTTCGAAGACCTCCCGTTGGGTCTGGGTCTCGATTTGGTGTTGCCCGACGTTTTGGTCTTCTTCGCACCAGAACCTGACTTCGAGGTCTTCGATGTAGACTTGGAATCGTCACGCCATGTCAGGCCCCCGAAGTTCAGCTTCTCTCCGCGATGTCTATCCAGATAGCAACATGCGACCTGGACCTGATCCAACACGATCATGTTCCCGGTCTGTTGAGCGCTGGCGCTGGCCAACTCCTTTGCCAGAGCGTCTAAGGTCCACCCTTCCCTGATGTAATCATAGACGATTCCCCGGCGATCCGCACGGGGGATATTGGCGTATGCAGTCGACGGGTCGTCCCCGATCTTCTTCCCATGAAGGTAGAAGGCCATGATCAACTCCTCCCAGATCTGGACTTGGTCGCCTTCCCAGATGCGACCTTCTTGACGGACCTCTTCTTCGGCACAGCCTTCTTGTTCTCGGACGAAGAGACGGAACGTACATTAGTCCTCGAATTGATGTCGTTCAAAATGTCCTCGTAATCATCCATCACCGCACGTGCGATGGCGAGATAGTCGATGTCCATCATCGAAGGCGGGGTGATCGCTTCTCTGAATCTTTTGTCCGCCCAGCGGTAGATCTTCTCGTATTCCTCGTTGACCCATTTCTCGATCTCTTTGGCGATGTATCCTTCCGCCGCTTTCCTGGTCATGCCATGGCCGGCACACCACCATTTCCATGCTGGAGCCATGAATCCGCTGGAATCATTCTTGAAAGCCTCCCCGATACCACGGGTCGCCCAGTTGCGCCATCCGTCGCACCTGTCGTATATCCCCGTCATGTCAGCTACCTCTCGGAGACAGACACGGATTCTGAATCTCGTGTTTCTCAGTCATTTTTCTCACTTTTTCAATTGTTAAAACGGTTTTGAAGGAAAATCCTCGGTAACGGAATATCGCGTGTATGCGGTCCTTGCCGCCCGAATGCACGCGCATCCGAACCTCCCGACGTTTCTCCTTCGACAGTCTCCTTCCCAGGGCCTCCAGCTCATCCAGATCGCCCTGATACTCGGACAGCGTGGCCCTGATTCCGTTGGAATAGGTGTAGGTGTACCAGTATCCCTTCGGTTCCGTGCCTTTGCGGTACTCGACGATCATACCGCACCGCCTATCCATATCGTCGCGAGCGCGAGAAGAAGCCACATCAGGCCCTTCCCGTACGCCCCCAGCTTTATCGCGATAACCGCGCCGACGATCTCCCCCGTCAGCAGCAGTGGCACCCAGTTTTCCGATGCCCATCCCACTGCGCCGGTGAAGAACTCCGCGATCCCATCCATCATTCCCATGTGCATTCCTCTCTTTGTAGGGTCCCGCCTGAGCGGGACCCAGCGTTTGCGTCAGATGAAACGGGTGATCGCGAAGAGCAGCAGAGCTGCGACGATCAACACAATCGCGACGGTGACGAAGTTGAAGGAACCCTCGTCCTTCTCCTTCTCAGGCTCGACGGGCGTCACCGGGTCGGTGTTCTCGAACACGTTGACCGTGAACACGATGCTCTCCCCGACGTTGTCCCCGATGTACGGAGTGGCGATGATCTTGTACTCGCCAGTCTCGGTGGGCTTTCCCGATATGACTCCGTCCTTGTAGGATGCCCACTCCGCGCCGATCAGCTTGACGCTGGCCCCTTCGGTGACGGTGACGGAGAAGGTGACAATCCCCCCGACGGGGACGTTCGCATCGAAGACCTTGCGCTCGATCACGGGCTTGGCCTGTTCGAACTCTCCTCCATCGACGTCGGACACCTTGGCATAGACAGCGGCGGACACCTTGCCGGAGTTGGCGATGGTGGACTCGACTGCGCCGTCCACGACGACGGTCCCAGCGTTCTCGACCTTTCCTCCGGAGACGCTGGCGCCTTTCGGGACGGACAGCTCGGAGTCCTTGGGAACGGTCAGTTCGACCTCGCCCAGGGTCAGGGCGCCCTTTACGGACACCTTGCCGGTGATGTCAATAGATCCTGCCCCAGTGGTCGCGCCGCCGATGGCGGTCGGGGTGACGGTCAGTCCGTCCTTCCCTGCGGTGACGGACAGCTCGACCTTGTTGCCCTCGCCCATCTGGATGATCCCTTCGAGGGTCTTCCCCTCGGGGACAGTGATGGACCCGCTGGCGACCTTTACGGTCACGCTGGAGTCGATGGTTCCGGACAGCTTCGCATCGCCGTTAACGACGATGGACCCGTCCGCATTGGACGTGTAGGCTCCGGAGATGTCGATGGAACCGACGGCCAGAGCGAATCCCGCACCGGTGACGATGTTCTTGAGGTCAACCGCGTTGCCGTTGACGCTGACCTTCCCGCTGAGGGTGGGTCCGTCATATGCGGCCAGAACGGTCTTGCCTTCCTTGATGCCATTCAGAGCAATGTTCACTGTGTAGACACCAGCGGCCTTCTTGAAGGCGACGATCTCGCCGGAACAGTCGAAGGTTCCTCCGGTGATGGTGACCAATCCGTTGTTGTAGTTCTTCTCGGCGTCGCACGCTACGATGGCATTGCCATCGCTCTTGAAATCCCCTCCCTTGACCGTGAGGTTGTTCCAAGTGAGGACGTTGGACAGTCCAGCGGTCGCCTGGAAGGTGCCTCCGTTGACAGTCATGACGCCATAATCGTCGTTCTTGAGGTTCCAGAGACCTCCGACAAAGGTCCCGCCGTTGATGATCATGACAACGTCGTCCGCTTTCTCAGGGGCGGTGTAGAATCCGTTGCTGATCATCGAGGAGAAGTTCCCCGTGGTCTTCGCATCCCCATTCTTGACGGTGACGCCGGAGTTTATGGTCATTGTCCCGTGATTCAGGATGGTGTAGCAGGTGTTGTTCCTGGCATCATTCTTCCCGTAGTAGACCTCCAGGGACCTCTCGAAGGTTCCCCCGTTCAGGGTCGCCTGTCCGCCGACATCGACGAAGAATGCGGTCTTCCCGTTGGCGATGTTATCGACAACCCCTCCGCCGATGCTGTCCTTGACGGTCAGTTTCCCGCCCTCGGACACGGTGATGGTATCGGCGGCGATGCCGTTGACCAGCTTGTGCCCGTTCAGATCCAGCTCGATCTCGGTCGCGATCTTCAGCTCGGACGTGAGTTTCACATCCTTGTCCATAACGATGGACTTCCCTTCGCCGGCCAGCTTCAGGAAATCCTCTGCGGACATCTCCGTATAGACGATATCGTCCTGCGTCCCGTCCGCGGATGCCGGCGAAGCCAGCACCGCGACGGATGCGAGAAGGACGATGGTCACCGCGAGGATGCCCATTCTCATTGCGTTTTTCATGATATCATGCTCCAATCAAGCCGTCCCGCCCAGTCCTGCGATGAGCATCGCCGCGACGCCCATGAAGAGAAGGACCCCGAGGATCCATCCGATCACGACGAACGCGCTCTTGCGATAGTCACCCTTGCACGCGAACACAACGGCCGCGATGAGGGCGATGAGCCATGCCCATCCGGTTATGCCGGTCAGCAACGCCATCCCGAGAAGGATGGCATCGTCCATGCTTCCGCGGACTATCGAGATCAGCAGTCCGATGAGCAGTCCGACGCCGATCAGGATCATCGCTAGGACGGCTGTTTCCAGAATCAAGGGGTCTCCCCCGTCATTCCAATCATTGTATCACTCCTTCGATGCGCGTCCGGAGTATCGACGCGCGATCGGCCCCTCTGGGGCGGTTCAGGAATTGTCGGCTGGACATTTCAATGGCTCAAAATCTACGAAACGTGCATCCGAGGATGGAATGAATACAAGAAATGGAATAGGTTAAATATGTGAATCTGGGGGCAAAGGGTGCTGGCTGCGCTGGGACAGATGGTTGCCGTCTGAGGCTGGAAGAATCTTATACCTGCGAGCTGGATTGACTGGACATGAATAGGGATGCTGTTCTGGGATGTGATAACTGATGTTCTGCCAAAAATGCGGAACCGAGAATTCCGATGATGCGACGTTCTGCAACAAGTGCGGAGCGGCGATGAAGGCTGTGGCCATACCGACTCCTGCGCCTGTTGTCTCAGTCCCTGCGATTGACAAGAAGAAGTCGTATGCCGGCTTGATCGTCGGCATCCTCATTCTGGCTGCCATTCTCGGAGGTGCTGCGTACTATGTGCTGAGCAACAACGGACATTACGCATACGTCGCGGTCCACGTCCATTCCACCCATATTACCCAAACGGTCGATGTTCAGATTATCATCGACGATGAGGTTGTCGACACGTACGCTGGTCTCAAACCTGGCCAGACTTACTACCCAGAGTACTTTTTCACCGTGAAATTCGGACAGTTCGTTGATTCCAAGATTATAACCGCGAAGGTTATCTCCACGGGCGGCGGACTAGGTTCTGTCACGGATTCTGAAGATATCATAATCCAGCATAAGGGCGAATACACGGTAGATTTGTACATCTGATGGGGGATCAACCCCCATCTAAACAGTTTAGAAACAGTTTCAAGTTGTTTTTAGGTTATTAGAGCCACTGAAGTGGCATCAAATCATCCCAACTGGCAGTACCCATCGCCAGATGCAGAATTAAATTCGGCCAAAGGATTCCGACGATTGCCACGATCACTCCAATGATGACCAATCCGCTGTTTCCAGTGTACACACCAAGTAAAGCGATGATGATTCCCAGTTCAAGGATTATCAGCAATACCAGTATGTCGGCATTGACTACCTGAATATCATCATCATCGACTGGATCTGGCGGGTTCACGGGTCCGATGTCCATCTTTTGGATGGTCGTCTTGGTGAGGTCGATGGTATCCACATCATTCCCTTCAGAAATTATATTCTCGATGACCAGCGTGTACCCTTCGCTCAAGTCGAGTAACTGGCAGTTGCCGATGCTGGCCACACCATCCCATGAGCTGAAGTCTGGGGTTTGCGCCCACAGCATTGCGAACCCACTCCCATCCCACTTGTTCTGTCCGATGTTCAACGTTATTCCCTTCGTGGAGATGTACGGAGTGAATACGACATTCTCAGCCCAGAGCTTTCCTTGGTAGTAGATATCGCCATAGCAATACAATCCTATGGACTCGGCATTGGTCGTTATCTCCATCAATTCGGTCTCGTTCTCGTTCGCATAATCTGCGAGCTGGCGCATCGCCTGAATGTACACGGCCTTGTATTCGGCAGCGGTCAGCTTGTGTCCGGGTACATTAATGGTCAAGGATGAAGGCTTGATGTACTGGTTCTTAGCCTCACACGCATCGTATATCTCCCAGAGGGCCTTGGCCGCCTCATTGGTGTTGGATGTCACTAGCGAGATCTGCTGGATGAGGTTGTCATAATCTCTCAGGATGTTGACTGGTGTGCCGGCAGAATTCGTGCCCACGAGTACGGACGTGGCAGTGGTCGAACCATCTGGTCCGATGTAATCCACAGCCAGACTCACCGTCGTACACGTAGACGAGGACGTTCCTGTTGAGTTGTACACGTCGATGGTCCCAGAATCCGTCGGCAACAGATAATTCAAGATGTTGCCCTGCTTGACAACCATCCCTCCGCGAACATCGGCGGCATGGGAATTGCCGAGAGGAATGAAAGGTCCGGCATAGGTGCACTGCGTATTGAGCGTATAGACGCCAGATGTCAGCCCCTTGGCCACCAGATCGTTCACCCCAGGGGAGAGAATGGTCTTGTTCCCGTCCGAGTCGGTTATCGTAGCATCACTCTGACCGAAGACGTAAATAGACTTGCAATAGTCCAGGCCCTGAGTCTTGGATGTGAGTTCGGTATCGAGATAGACGCGGTTGGCCGAAGACGACGGCTTGACAAACTGCGTCATGTCCATTAGAATGAGATCGCTCGTCGAAGGCGCCGCGGGTTGCTTGATGATTTTGGAACCCAGCATCATCTTGTAAACCATCGTCGCCCCGTACTCGCGCGTCCCCAACACTTGGCTGTATGTGGACAGCCCGTTGTACGTATTGTCTATGGCCAGTCCCCAATTTGCGACGTAGTTGGCTGCATTTACTGGAAGTCCGGACTGGACCATCAGCTCATCCATGCAGGCTTCGAATCCATCGCTGTCCAACGACCAGTTCTCGGCAACGACATACTCGATGGTCTTCTGCCATGCGTCCGTGGTGAAAAACCAGAGGTCGGCATCCTGGGGGAGGATGGTGGTAATCATATTCGTGGCAACATCGGATGCGTATGCGATGTTGTCCCCGTATGCCTTGCGCTGAGCTTGGTAGATCTTCTCCTGATCGGCTCCGGCGTCCTTGTTCTCAGCAGGATCCGCCATCTTATATCCCAGATACCCTCCAGCTACCGCACATATCAGGCCGACTACTATCAACGTACCAATTCCGAAACCGTACTCCTCGTCGGCTACCATCATCGGCTCTTCCTCGACCGCCTCCTCCACGCTGGCATCGACAACGGGAACCGCCGCGACAGTCAGCATGAGGATGACGGTCAGAAAGGCTGTCAGTTTCAGTTTCCATTCCATATCATATCACCCTCGTTACAATCACGAATCCGGCGATTAGAATCAGGACGGTGACGATCGCAATGACCCATACGGGCATTCCTCCGTCGTCTCCGTCGTCGTTTGAACTATTCTCGCTCCACTGGGCGTAGAGATCGAGATCGGCTGTCAGAGTAATCGTGCTCCCAGCGGAGTACTTCTTCCCAGAGCCATCAGCTTCAGTGTTCCAAGAATCGAACTTCAATCCGTTTGGAGCATCGAAGATGCTGTCCATTGTCTTTACCTTCACACCATACTGGTATTCAGTCAGATCCTTGCCGTTGTTGGAATGATATGCGATGGCGAAGGTCTCCTGGTCACTCTCCACGGTCAGCGTGCGCATGACAGACGTCTCGAACCCTTTGCCACTCACGGCCAGAGTTATCTTCACCTCGTAGGTGCCCTTTTCAGAATAGCCGTACGTCGCAGTTTTCTGGGTCCCGCTCATGCTACCGGATACGTTCCCGTCGCCCAGCCAGTCGATGTAGACCTCCACTCCGACCGTGGTTCCGCCGTTTGTCAACGTGGCGCGGTTGCCGTCAAGGGTGAGCTTGAAGGGCATCCAGACGGCTTGGAACGTCAGATCAGTGGCCGACTGGACCGTCCCAGAGTAATAGGTCTTTCCAGATATTCCGTCTTTCCAACCAGCGAAGATATAGAACGAATCGCCGGAAGTCTGACGGATAGGCTTGGCATCAGGAATCTTCAGGCTCGAAAAACCGTTGACGGTCGTCGCACTGACGGATGTCGGCATCCCCGTGACGGTATCGGTGTCGGCGTTCTCTTCGAAGATTATCTTATGAGACCCCTGACCGTCGCTCCAGATCGCCTTCAGAATGATAGATGCAGCGTTGTCCTTGGCAACAAGAGGCACGTAGTCGCCCGCATAGTAGATCTTGTCACCTTCCTCAAGAACTGCGGAACCGCTGGCGGACCATCCGACGAACTCGGCGCCCTCCTTGGTCGGGTCGGTACCGATCGGGATCTGATAGCTGTATGATGCAGCCACCAGCTTGATCATGTAGATCTTGGACTCGGAAGTACCGTCGCTGAACTGGCCCTCCATCGGGTCCAGCTCCAATCTGTATTCGTTGTAATTGTCTGCCCACACAGCATAGAGCGTCTTGATTGTGGAGGTCTGGGATGTGTCGGCGGTCTGAGTTACCGTTACCTTGTCTCCTGGATTGTACTTGACATCGGATGTCTCTCCGATTCCGGCGACGATAGCAGTCTCGGACCATCCCAGAAACTTGTATCCAACCCAGCCTGGCGTCTCGGACGATATGGTAAACTCATGAGATTTCTCCTCGGTACCATATGCCTGAGTCATTATCGAACCAGGTGCGCTCGTTCCGTCGGCAGTCTTGCCCAGATTGTATTCCAGGTAGTATGTGTGCGGATTCTGCGTCCACAAGGCATAGAGCATGAGGGTATTGCTTCCATTGATTGGCAATGATACCTTCTGGCCGGGAGCATAATCCACGCCCTTTCCATCCGATGATGTGTTCCATGTCTTGAAGGTCCAACCCGTCTTCGACGGCCTATCCAGCGTGACAGTGAGGTCTGCACTGGTGTATTCCGACGAAGTAGTAGTCTGATCGGGAACGTTGTATCCAGAATTGGCGTTATACGAAATCGTGAATACGTTCAACTCGCCTTTGACTGTGATGGTCTTGGTATCGAACGCATCCGCGTTGATGATGGAGTACGCCTTGACGGTAATGGATCCTTGTTTCAATCCCTGTATGTAGCAATATCCGCCAGTACTGGTCGTATTCTGAGAGGTTATCTCCGCATAGACCCCATCACCTTGGGTTATCTCGAACTTGACTCCGCGAATATCTCCCTTATCCGTAGTAGCGACCAGTTTGATCGACTCATTCCTGCGAACCGACGCGCTAGACGTTGTGAAGGTCACACTGGAGGGAGGTACTGTGGCCTGTTTCCAGTTGGCCTTCAGGGTCACGTCGGAAGTCGGCGTGTACGTGGTGCCGCCAGAATAGATCGTCTTGTCGGTGCCGACATTCCATCCGTTGAAGAGGTATCCATCGTATGATACCTGAGCATCAGTCGGGAGGTAACAGGACATCCCCTTGCCTACACGTTGCGATATTCCTCCGGTACCGCCGTTGGCGTCGAAAGTCACCGTATATGTGGCGTCAGCAGTGCTGGAATCAACATAGTATGCGAGAAAGATCAGGCTCTCGCTCGACGTCATAGTGAGCTTCGGAGCATACAGTATGCTGTCGTTGTTGCCTTCCGAATCTATCCGCAGCCATCCGATGAAATCCTTGCCAGGTTTTTCAACAACAGAGTCTTCGGCCAAGGTTTCGAACTTCTGATCCGTTATGATCACGAAGCCTCTTACTTTTAGGACTCCACCATCGACGATGAAGATGGCGACATTGGCGTCGCCCTCCATCACTGGCTCGGCTGAATAATCTCCACGGACAGTGAACGAGGATCCCAGCGCATATTCCGCCCGGGAACCTGCCGAATCGTTGATCTTCCATGCCTTGATGTGGTATCCTTCTCTGTCGTTACCATCGGTCTTGAGGTTGACTGCGGTTCCAGTCGGAACGGTTATCGAACCGATCACACTGGATGAGGACTCAAGAGGGTTGCCATCATAATAAGTCAAGGTGCACTGAACGTCAAATGTAGATGGGACAGATACAGTCCAGCGATAAACGCCATAACTAAAGACAAATACGCCCTTCTTAACGGCTTCCCACTCCAAATTGTAGTAGAGATAGTATCCTTGTTCCTTGACATTGACAATCTTCGTCCCTGTAGGACCACCGCCATAAACAGAATACCTCGTTGATGTCGAGAGTGTTTCACTGATGTAGGTATCCCCATATTGCACGATGTCATCGTATTCCGATTTGTGGACAGCGCTTTTGAGATCATCTGTGAATGCAGTCCACTGTGCCGTCAGAATATCGGCACTGGTCGGTTTATAGGTCTCATTCAGTGTGTAATCCTTGTCATGGACCAGACTGTACCATCCAGTTAGATAGTATCCCTCCCTCGTCCATGTCGTTACTGGAAGCTCGATGCTGTTGGTTCCGCCCTTGACATCGAAAACGGCTGTCTTACCGTATCTGGAGGTTCCTTCATTCCCATTGAAGGTCACGCTGTAGGTGTTCTCCATCATGTCTTCGGGTATTGTCCCTGAAGACGCGCCCTCCGAACCGTCCGTGCAGACAATGATCAGCGCCGCGGCGACGACGATCATCACCGCCGTCGCCAGCACGATCCTCTTCATATCGTTCATAGGACCCTCCTCATGACCAGAACCGCCGCCGCGATACCGCATATCGCCGCGACCGCCAGCCATGCCGGGTTGCTCTGTTCTCCTTCCTCCGCCCATGCAGCCACGAGCACGAGGTCCCCCGTCACGGGGGTGTCGAAATCGTATTTCACGCCCG
>CAVKKO010000003.1:0-34969 GCA_963656905.1 Bacteroidaceae bacterium
GGAGCCAAGGTCAACGGTTCCTACGTCGCGTCCACCCTCGCCAAGAGGGAGGCCTACCGCCAGGGCGCCAACGAGGCCATCATGCTGAACTCAGTCGGGCATGTCGCGGAGTGCACCGGGGAGAACATCTTCATGTATTACCACGGCAAGATCATCACCCCTTCGCTGGCCGAGTCCATCCTCGGAGGCATCACCAGGGACTCGATCATCAAGGTCGCCAGGGACCTGGGCTACGAGGTCGAGGAAGAGCCTGTCTCCAGGTTCATGCTCATGTCCTCCGACGAGATCTGGATGACCGGCACCGCTGCGGAGATCGCCCCCGTCACATGCTACGACGGACAGGTCATCGGCAACGGGAAGCCCGGAGAGATCTCCGCGAAGATCCTGGCCAGGTTCCACGACATCGTCACCGGCAAGGCTCCCGAGTACGAGGCCTGGCTGGACTACGTCAACTAAACCTTTCACAGGCCCTTCGGGGCCATTTCTCTCTTCTATCGTCCATTCGACTCGATGAAGCATCGTTTGCAAAAGCCAGAGCTGTCGGGAACGGGGATCACTCCGCAGCCTGCGAAGCGCCCTTCTTGAACACGATGTACTTGCTCAGGATCCAGTTCAGGATGATCTCCACCACGCTGGTGATGATCTTCGCCAGCATGCCGCTGGTTCCGAACAGTATGGACAGGAATCCGAAGTCAAGGTCTATCGCGCTGAGGCCCATCCAGTCGTTCAGGACCGGGAACAGGATGAATGCGACGATCCCGGTGAATATCCTGGAGCTGAAGAACGATCCGAGCTCCCAGAGGAGGATGCGGGCGTTGACGGTCCTGCTCTCGAACACGAGCCATTTGTTCACCACGAACGCGAACGTGACTCCGCACACCCATGACAGGATGTTGCTGATGTTGGGGTCTATGTGGAAGGCCCTCACGAAGAGCGCATAGGACGCCAGCGTGACCAGCGTCGTGAATGCTCCCCAGAACACGTAGAGGATGGCCTCTCTATGGGCCTTCATGAAGTCCATGACTCCTTGCATCAGGCTGTCATCGGCTTCTATTACATAAAGGGCGCAGGCGTTCAGGCGGAAGGCGCGACGGTCTCGATCAGTTTCCGCTTGGTGAACATCACCGCGAGCACGGACAGCGTCCCGATGTACTGCATCACGCCTCCGACATAGTAGAGGATGTCCATCAGGCAGATGCCTCCGAACAGGTCGCTCTGGGACCATCTTATCGCATCGGCCACCCATGATGTGCTCGCAGCGTCCGTGAACTGCGCGAGGGTCATCAGGTCCGCTGCGGTGGCGGCGAGAACGAATATCGTCGTCCCGACGCACAAGATGGCGAACGGGACCCTGTACCTCCTGTCGTCCAGCATGTGGATTATCAGCAGGGGCGTCAGGAGCAGGACGTACTGCGGAGTCGCGGGATACAGGAACAGCACCGCCAGGTTGATGAAGACCAGGGCCAGGAGGGCCTTTTCCCTGTCGCCGCCCTTGTACCTGGCCATCATCCTCCCGAGGACGATCGAGACGACCAGCAGGGCCCCGTAGAACACCAATGTCCCGATCCTCTCCAAAGATGTCAGGCCCGATCCCGTGTCTGAGCTCGCCCTGGACGTCATGAACGCGAAGCAGTCCGAGAAGGTCCCGTCGAGGATCTGGGGCATGAAGAGCACTATGAACGTCAGGACCGCGGCAATGCCTGCCTTCAGGACGTTCTCCCATCCTTCTCTCCTGTCCGCGGACCTGTTGATGACATATCCGATGAGAACGAAGGCGAGGATCCCGGGGAAGAGCTTGAACGATGCCGCCATCCCCAGCATGATCCCCGCCAGCCAGTACTTCTCCTTCATCGCGAAGTAGATGCACAGGCAGGTGAGCAGGGCGGATATTGCATCGAACATCCCCCCGACGCAGGAGACCACGATGACGAAGGGGCAGAGGAACCAGAGCGCGAACCCGCCCTCGGCCTTCTTGGAATCGGAGGTCCTGGCCTCGATCAGGGTGTAGATCGCATATCCTGCAAGGATGTCGAACACTGCGAGCATGCACTCGAAGGCAAGGACGAACGCCTCGGAGGGGATGAACGCGGAGAAGTACCATTTGTAGTCCTCCACGAACAGGAACTCCGTGGACCTGGTGCCGAAGACGTCCAGCCCGAAGAACTCGGCCACGTTGGAGAACGCCCCCAGGACGTATCCCCACGGCGGGGCGTAGTTGTATCCCGAAACGTCGTAGAGGCCGTTCCCAGCCTCGAAATTGGAGATTATGAGCGCCCAGCTGTGGACGTCGTATGAATACGTCATCAGCCCTGCGACCGCGAACCTGATTGCAAGGCCGATGGCGATTATGCACAGGACCCTCCTGGTGAGGAACCCCGATCCCAGAGAACCTATGCATGGAGCCATGGTATCAGATCACAGGTCGATGGCCCTGCAGTAGACAGGGTAGTATCCGCCAAGGTAGATGAACGCATACGGGTTGGACCCCTCGACGTCGAGGGCCCCTCTCGTGCTCCCGCGGGTGACGGTGCCCGTGAAAGAGTCCACTATGCGGGACTCGGGCCCCAGTCCGGAGCATATCACCTGCGCCATGTCGTAGCGCTGGTTGTTCGAGTAGTCCCCTGCCATGATGCACATCATCCCCTTGCCGTAGGACACCAGAGATATGCTGGCGAAGCCGTCCTTCTGGAACCCGATCTGCAGGGACTTCTGCGTTTCTGGGAGCAGGCTGCAGTCTACCGAGTACCTGACGTTGTTGTTCATCAGGGAGAACGTCTTGGTGAAGCCGTTGGAGGACACCTCGTCGTATGCGACGCAGTCGTCCCCGTTGTAAAGGCAGCCGTCAGTCGAGAAGAACAGCTTCTGGTACCCGTCGACCTCCTTCAGCTCGGTCTGCGACGCGCTGTACTTCCCGATCATGTTCCCAGCCCAGTACAGGCTGCCCCCGGCGGACATCCATTGGAATATGAGGTCGGAGGAGTCTCCGGTGTAGACCGTGTCCGGGAACGCCCCGGATATGCATATCAGGCCGGTCTTGACATCCCCTGCGTCAGCTTCCGCCTTCAGCCTGTCCGCCAGCTCGTCGGCGTTCAGGACGGTGATGTCGCTGATGTTCCTGTACCTGAGCGTGGGAGCGAGCTGCTCCACATAGTACTCCTGGTCCAGCTCCCTGGCCCCGATTGCCACGTACACGTCCTCGTAGCATGCCTTGTACGAGCCGTCGTAGTAGACGTACAGCTTCTTCACCACGTCGTGGGACCCGTTGTCCAGTGACACGGCGGTGTACGTCTTGGACCCGGAGGCCGAGACGCTGTAGCCGATCTTCCCGTCGCTCCCGATGGATGCGTCTGCGGAGTAGTCCGTGTAGTCCGATGTGTAGACGATGACCTCTCCGGCGAGCACGATGGCGATCACCGCGATGGCGACAACGGCCATTGCCCTGTCAGTTCTCTTGTCCTTCATACTCACCACTCATCCAGTCCAGCGCGGGCCCGATACGTCCGCAGATCTCTATGACACGGTCCTTGAAGTAGATCAGCACAAGGAAGACCAGACCTATGAGCTGAATGATGTTGCCGGTGCCGTTCAGGACGGACACCAGGGTCACGTCGCCGCTCCCGACGGACTCCATCCATTGCATGGCGGAGACCACCCAGTCCGGGGACACCAGGTCGGTGAACTCGGACAGGGACAGCAGCAGGGACATGTTGTTGATCGTTATCGCGGCGAAGAACGCTCCGAACGCTATCACCGCCCAGCAGCGCAGGAGCCTCCTCCCGTCGTCGGCGATGTACAGGCAGAGCAGCGGGAGGAAGACCATGAAGTACTGCGGCGTGAGGGCCGTCAGGGTCGCGAACACCAATGCCATCATGGTCAGCTCGAAGAACTTTCTGTCTATGTCCTCCTTTGTCTTGAACATCAGCCATCCGCAGAGAAGCATCCCCGCGATCATGACGAACATCCCGAAGTAGCTCCAGAGCATCTCGGGGATCTCCGTGTTGCGGTCCACGCGCCCCGTGACGAACGACAGGGCGTCCTGCCACGTCCCGTCAAGGATCTGGGGCATCACGAGGACAGCCGCCATCAGCACCGCCCCGATCACAGCCATGGAGATCTTCCTGGCCGCGAGCCCGTCGTCCCTGTGCTTCACATAGACGTATCCGATGAAGACCAGGATGCAGAACGCGGGGAAGAACTTCAGGAGGACGGATATGGCGAATATCATCCCTCCGAGGAAGGTGCGGTCCTTGTAGATCAGGTACACCGTGAGCAGGAGCAGGAATGCGGATATGGAATCGAACTGCGCCTGGACGGAGGACATGTAGATGACAGGGAGGCTGAAAAGCCACAGCGCTGAGGCCGTCAGGGCCTTGCCGCGGTCGGACGTCCTGTCTTCCGTCAGCTTGTACAGGAGCGCGGCCACGGCGAAGTCGACGACGACGAGGAACGACTTGATGAACAGGTTGAACCCGATGGTCGTCACGGTGGCGATATGGAACTTGCAGATCAGGTTCTCGACGGGCACGAGCTCCGTGAACCTGACCCCGAATACGTCCACGTCGAGGAAAGCGTCCATGAACGCGCTCATCGAGCCCAGGATATACCCCCAGACGGGGGTGTAGTAGTAGCCGGCCGTGTCGTACAGGCCGTTTCCCGACTGGATGTTCTCGATGATTAGCCCCCAGTGGTAGATGTCGTAATCGTATGTCAGGAGGGGCATGAGCACCAGCCTGACCAGCAGGGCTAGGCAGAGCATCGTGACGAACGGGTGGTTCCTGACAGCGTCGGGAACTCTCGCGCCTATCTCTCTGCGTTCCATGGGAATCCGATGGGCATGTCCTATTAAAAGGATAGTCGAAGTCGCTTAGAATCTCCACGTTCTGCTGGCTCAGGGCCAGGCGTGTCTCCGTGAGATTCTTCGTCAGATAATCGGGATGAATCGAAACGGTTAATTATCTAGTATCTGACCGGAGGCTCATGAGGTGGAGCTTCACAGCGTTGGCAGCCGTTGCGGTGAGCATCGTCGCGGCAGCCGTCGGAGTGCTCCAGAAGGACGGGATCACTGTTTCCCTGGCCCTTTTCTCGGCTCTGTCCTCGATGATCCTGGTGCCTGTATCGGACTGCAGGTTCGAGTCCAAGGCCCTGGCGATATCCGTTGTCGTGCTGATCATGGCGATCGCGATGGACTTCGGCCTCTCCTACGACGATATCGTATTGGAGGAGCAGTCCATGGACGTCTACAACTGGGCGTTCCTGGCCGCCGTGGCGCACACGGTGCCCCTGCCCCCTCTGACGCTGCTCCTGATGCAGACCCTGGCGGTCCGCTACGGAGCCTCGTACAACTGGGCTCTGGCGTCGGCGCTGTTCCCGTTCTACGCCCTCGGGCTGGTGGCTCCCGGGTTCATACTGACCTATTTCATCCAGGGGATCCACACCGTCTCCCCCTACGTTACCAACGCGTACATAGGGTGGGGGGTCGCGGTGCCGCTGGCAGCGTCCGTGATCACAGCCTTCGCCCTGAGGAGATGGATGCGCCGCAACGACCTCGTCATAAACGAGAGGGGGATGGTGAGCCGCACATGAAGCAGCTGCAGACCCGTTTCGAGAGGATCAGGTCCCTGTGCCTGCTGGTGCTCTGCCCGGCGGTGCTGGTTGTGCTGTTCATGTCCGTGGAGCTCGGGATAGCCCCCGGGATCGCGGCAGGCCACCCTCCGGAATACCTCAAAGGCACATGCATCGCCGTGGCGCTGGTGAGCATAATCCTGCCCATCCTCAGCCTGAGGAACATCATCGTCCTCCCCAACTGGTTCCTGGCCATGGTCTACTTCGACCTGTACATGTATGTCACCACGCTGTGCTGCGGGATGTACTTCACGATCAGCTGGTGGGGGGACTTCTCGCATGTGATCTCATCGGTCGTCGTCACGGAGATCATCCTCATGGCGCTGTGCGTCATGACGACGTACTCCCCTTCCCACGTCACCCTCGGGAACAACGGGGGCCTCGCGGTCACCCTGTTCATCATATCCGTCAGCTTCGGTGGCATCTGGGAGCTCATCGAGTGCTCCACCGACCTCCTGGCAGGCTCCAGCTACATGGTCTACGGCGCGGCGGGATCCCTTGCGGACATAACGGCAGACGCCATCGGCGCGGGCATCGTCTCGATATACGCCTATTTCTCGCTGAAGGTCAACACCCCTGCCGATATGATACGCGACCTGAAGATCCGCATCAAGATGCCCGAGCACCGCTGACCGCGGAGTCGCACGACCTGACATCGAGTACGTCGGGCTTCTCCGAATCCGGATGGGCCAGGGTCTTGAGGCAGATGCACATTATCGCCACCAGGGCCATGTCGCGGAACAGGTTGAATATCAGATAGAGGTCCGTGTAGTTGTCGTATGCGAGGAAGTACCTGCCGAAATCCACGGACAGCAGCACGATGATGCAGGCGACGATCTTCATGTCGGTGCCTTTCGCCATCATGGGGATGAGGGCCAGCATGGGCATCACCCATACCATGTACTGGGTGGAGAACACCTTGTTCGTCATCATGAACATAAGGACTATGACGGTGGCCATCAGGATGAGCGAGCGGTCGCTCCATCCGACGGAGCCCTCCCTACGGTTCACGACGACGAACCTCGCGACTACGACGAACATCGCTCCGATCGCAATCACCACGACCGCCGTCCAGAAAGGCATGACCGCGTCGCACAGCGGCCCGACCACGTCATGCGTGTCGTGGGCGGGGACTATGCCGGACGTCGTGAGGCCGAGCACGGTGAGCACCCTGACGAACTCCGCGAACAGGCTCTCCACCTGGAACCCGCGGTCCGCATGGAACCCGATGAATCCGAGGCAGTCGGTGAAGGAGACTCCGGCCAGCATGAGGGGCGCGACGGCCATGACAGACACCACGATGCATGCCAAGGCTCCCTTGGCGATGTTCCATCTCCTGCCCTCTGTCTTCTCCAGCACGTTCAGCATCAGGAAGAGCAGGATGATCAGCGCGGGGTAGATCTTGGTCAGTGTGGCGAAGGCGGCGAACCCGTATGCCAGGCCGAACCTCCGCTCCATGAAGAAGTACAGCGCGATCAGCGTGGCGCATGCAGGGAAGATGTCGAACTTCCTTATGGGGAAGTAGATCACGAAGAACATCGTGAAGACGATCGTCACAGCGAGCTTGTTCGCCCCTATGCGCTCGCATATCAGGAGTGTGAAGTGCAGCGCCACAGCGATGAAGACCACGACTTCCAGCCCGAATAGCAGAGCATAGGCCTCAAGGTCGGAGGTGAACAGCCCCGGTATGATGAAGAACACGAGCGAGAACGGCGGGAACTCGAAGACGAAGTCCCTGTAAGGCATCTGGCCCGATTTTATGGCCTCGGAGTGGGCGAAGAAGTTGATGACGTCCTGCTCTGCCGTCCCAGACAGGAACACGAGGACGAACAGCAGCACGGCGAACGACGCCAGGACCATCAGCAGATGGTCCTTCTCGTCAGGAGCATAGATGATGCGCCTGATATGATTGGCTACCGTCGCCGTGTCCATGTTCGAAACCAAATCCTTCTTTTATAAAGCGGTTTTGGATGGATTGGTCACGGACAGTCGGGATGATATCATACTTTATGTCCATATGGTCCGCGGCAGCCTCTCCAGGGCACGTCTGGAGTCGAAACAAGCGCCGATACCGATAAAAAGGCACAACCCCACTCATGCCTGATGAACCTCACCTGCGACAAGGCCATCTTCAGGTATGGAGCTGTTCTGGCCCTGATGTTCCTGGTAGCATGCATAGCCTACCTTGCCGCAGTCGACATGCTCGGCATAGAAACGGAGGTCATGCGCGACCGCTACTGGAAGAACGCCTATCCTCTGTTCCAAGGCGATGTGCCCGTCATGGAGTACCCTCCGTTCGCGCTGGTGTTCTTCGCGATCCCGGGATTGTTCGCCCACGGGCCCTGGTCTTACAACATCGTCTACGTGGCCGAGGTGTTCGTGTTCACCGTCATAGGGCTGTACTTCGTCAACAGGCTCGCCAAGGACGCGGGGTTCGACTCCCGCAGGGCTATGGCCCTGTACATGATGCTGATGCTCCTCCTGATAGAGTTCGTCGCGGACAGGTACGACATATTCCCGATGGTGATCACGCTCGCATCCTTGGTGATGTTCGCGGAGAAGAGGCACGGGTGGGCGTTCATGCTCCTGGCGGTGGGGATGATGACCAAGCTGTACCCTGCCGTCATAGTCCCGATATACATGATCTACATGATCGGGAGCTCGGACCTCAGGGGCGCTCTCAAGGGCGCCGCCGTGTTCGCGCTGACGTCCCTCGCGGTGGTGGCCGCGTTCTGGATAGCCCAGCCCGAGACGATAACCGGGTTCCTGGAGTACCATTCCGACAGGCCCCTGCAGATCGAGTCCATCGCGGCATCTGTGCTGTATCCCCTGTCTGTCATCGGCCTCTTCGACGCAGACATCCAGCTGTTCAGGGACAACGACTTCGGGTCGGACAATCTGGTCGGGCCTTTCCCGGACGCGGTGGCGGAGGTCCTGCTCCCCATGATGGTCCTCTCGATCGTCGTCCTCTACGCGGTGTGCCTGTTCCGCCGTCAGAGGCTCGCATCCGGGGGGATCAGGGCCGTCGTCCTCGCCATCGCCATGGCGCTGTTGCTGTTCCTGACAGTGAACAAGGTCCTGTCCGCGCAGTACCTCCTCTGGCTGGTCCCGTTCCTGGTGTACCTCGTGATGGAATCCGACCGTTCGGAGGGGTCAAAGAGGCTGGGCATCCTGTCCGTGGCCGTGTGCCTCCTGACCCAGCTCTTCTTCGCGTACAACGCCGGCTGGTGCAACGGGGACATCAACGGATTCGGGATGATGCTGATCCTGGTCCGCAACATTGTGCTCGTCGCCGTGGTATTCCTGATCTTCAGGGGGCTCCGTTCGGCAGTGTCCCCCGGTCCCGCCGTGTGATGCCGGCGGACGCATTCTCCGCACCAGGTAGGGTTTAAATAGAACGACCAGATAGGCAACTTGCTCTCCAAGAGCCGATGAATGATGAAGGCGCCTTTGAGCGTCTGAAAGAGGTAATTGAAATGTCTGTATTTGTGAAGTTTGAGACACCCAAGGAACTCTCCGACAAAGCCTACTCCCTCGCCGAGATGGCCAGGGACGGCGGAAAGATCAAGAAGGGAACCAACGAGGTCACCAAGGTCGTCGAGCGCAGCGCCGCTGCCATCGTCATCATGGCCACCGACGTCGAGCCCCCGGAGATCCTCGCCCACATGCCCGCCCTCTGCGACGAGAGGAACGTCCCCTACGTGTACGTCCCCAGCAAGGTCGAGCTCGGAAAGGCCATCGGACTCGACAAGCCCGCCGCGTCCGTCGCCATCATGGATGTCGGAAAGGGAAAGGCCCTCTGCGACGAGATCGCCCAGGCTGCTGCAGCGCTGAAGAACTGAGGTGAGCTGAATGGTCGACACTGACAGCATCCCCTCGGAGGTTGTCGAGATCATTGGAAGGACCGGAATGACCGGGGAAGCCACCCAGGTCAAGGTCCGTGTCCTCGACGGTCGCGACAAAGGAAGGATCATCACAAGGAACATCATGGGCCCCGTCAGGATGGGAGACATCCTGATGCTCAGGGAGACATCCAGAGAGGCCCGCAAGCTCGGGATGAGGTGATTCCGATGGTAGACACTACAAGGAAGTGCTCCTTCTGCGGAGCCCCCATCGAGCCCGGAACCGGCAAGATGTTCGTCAAGAAAGACGGCACCGTCCTGTTCTTCGACGCCAACAAGTGCTACAAGAACATGATCGAGCTCAAGAGGGTCGCAAGGACCACCGAGTGGACCGAGAAGGCAGCCATCGAGAAGGCAGCCAGGCTCAGAGCCGCCGAGAAGAAAGAGGAATGAGCATGGCCATGGAGCAGACCTATCTCATGGTCAAGCCCGACGGAGTCCAGCGCGGACTCTGCGGCGAGATCCTCTCCCGCTTCGAGAAGAAGGGGCTGAAGATCGTCGCGATGAAGATGATGGTGATCCCGAAGGCCACCGCCGAGAACCACTATGGCGAGCACAAGGACAAGCCCTTCTTCCCCTCGCTCATCTCCTACATCACTTCCGGACCCGTCCTGGCGATGGTCCTGGAGGGCGAGAACGCCGTGTCCGTCTGCAGGAGCATGATGGGCAAGACCAACCCCGCCGACTCCGCTCCCGGAACCATCCGCGGAGACTACGCCATGGTCACCGGGATGAACATCATCCACGGATCGGACTCCGTCGAGTCCGCCAAGAGGGAGATCTCCATCTTCTTCAAGCCCGAGGACCTGGTCTCCTACGACAGGACCTCCGACAAGTGGATCTACGAGTGATTTCGAGATAAACCATTTACCTTCCAAACCCTTTAACATACATTATAGGTGGCGGACATGGCGATTAGGCAACCCGTTGTCAGTGTTCTGGGTCATGTGGACCACGGAAAGACCAAGCTTCTCGACCGTATCAGAGGGACTTCCGTCCAGGCCCGCGAGGCAGGGGCGATCACGCAGCATATCGGTGCCACCGAGGTCCCCATAGAGCACATCTACAAAGTGTGCGCCAAGCTGATCGGCAGCAAGAAGTTCGACGTCCCCGGGCTCCTGTTCATAGACACTCCGGGCCACCACTCGTTCGTCACGCTGAGGGCAAGGGGAGGCTCTCTCGCCGACCTCGCCGTCCTCGTCATCGACATCAGAGAAGGGCTGATGCCCCAGACCATCGAGTCGATACGCATCCTCAAGCAGTACAAGACGCCCTTCGTCATCGCCCTGAACAAGATCGACACGATCCAGGGCTGGATAAGCGAAGAGGGCCGTCCGTTCATATTGTCGGAGAAGGTCCAGCAGGAGCACACCCTCAACGCCTTCAACGAGAAGCTCTACAACGTCATCGCACAGCTTGCCGAAGAAGGCCTGTCCGCAGACCGCTACGACAGGATCGACGACTTCACCAAGGCCATCGCACTGGTCCCGATAAGCGCCAAGGAAGGAGAGGGAGTCCCCGACCTGCTCCTGGTCCTCATCGGGCTGGCCCAGCGCTTCCTCGAGACGCAGCTGGAGAAGGCCGAGGGCCCCGGAAAGGGGACCATCCTGGAGATCAAGGAGGAGCGCGGCCTCGGCAAGACGCTGGACATGATCCTCTACTCGGGCACCCTGAAGAAGGGCGACACCGTCGCCATGGGCACCAGGGGGGCCCCGGTGGTCACCAAGATCAAGGCGATTCTCAAGCCCAAGCCGCTGGACGAGATCCGCGACCCCAGGGACAGGTTCGATTCCGTCAAAGAGCTGCATGCCGCCGCCGGTGTGAAGATCTCATGCCAGAACTGCGAAGGCGTCATCGCCGGAGCCCCGATCATCGTTGTGAAGGGTCCCAACGACCCTGCGGTGAAGGCGCTCGCCGAAGAGACGAGCATCAAGATCGAGGTCCAGGAGAAGGGGATAACGATCAAGGCCGACGCCATCGGATCCTTGGAAGCGCTCGCCTTCGAGGCCAAGGACCACGGCATCCCCATCCGCAAGTACGGCGTGGGGGAGATCACCCGCAGGGACATCGTCGAGGCCGCATACGGCGACAAGAAGAACAGCGTCATCCTGGGGTTCAACGTGGCCATGTCCAAGGATGCGGAGGCCGAGCTGGCCAACCACGAGGACCTGAAGGTCATGACGAACCAGATCGTCTACCAGCTCATCGACGACTACATCGAGTGGGTGGAGGACAGCAAGAAGAAGACCGACACCGACAAGAGGTCCGAGTTCTCCTTCCCCGCCAAGTTCAAGATACTCCCGAACTGCATATTCCGCGCCAGCAAGCCCGCCATCGTCGGCGTCAGGGTGCTGGCAGGCAGGATAAGGCCCGGAGAGAACCTCATACTGCCCGACGGCCGCGATGCCGGCAGGATCAAGAGCATCCACACCGGAGAGGACACCCTCAAGGAGGCCAAGCAGGGCGAAGAGGTGGCAGTCGCCATCGAAGGGGTCACCGTGGGCAGGCAGATCAACGAGGACGATGTGATCTACATCGACCTCATCGAGTCCGGATACAAGCAGCTCCAGGCGCTCGAGCTCAACGACGACGAGAAGATGGCGATGGAAGAGACCGTGGCCATCAAGCGCAAAGAGGAGCCGTTCTGGGGAATGTGAAGGGCGCATGACCTTTCTCACCAGGCCTTTCCTGGGGTTCATATTCGCGGTCCAGCCCGTGTGGCTGCCGCTGCTGATACTGGATGTCGCCACGATAGCCGTGCTCATCTTCAGGGAGAGGCTGGAGCCCCGGGCCCTGATATTCTGGATATCGGTCACGGTGGTGGTGCCGTTCATAGGCCCTCTGCTGTACCTCCTGTTCGGATGCAACCTGATATCGGACAGGATATTCTCACGGAAAGAGGAAGCCGAGCGCAGCCTTCTCGCGTCCGATGCGGTGATGACGGGAGATGCCCGCATACTCTGCATGGGCGGAGCGGACATCTGCACCGGCGGGAACGACGTGGGGCTCAGATGGTCGGCAGGCGATTTCATAGATGACATGGTCTCCGACATCCGTTCGGCCAAGAGGCGCATAGGCATCATGTCGCGCTGGCTGGACTATCCGGAAGCGGTGATCGATGCCCTGGCCGAGAAGGCCAGGGAGGGATTGGACGTCATGGCCATGACATCCGCCGCGGGGTTCGGAAGGACCCGCGGGGCAAGGATGCTGAAGAAGGCCGGTGCGGAGGTATGCACCTTCCGTTCCAAGCTCATCGCCGTTGTCGGCATGCGCCCCGCGAACCGCAACCTGAGGTCCATGCTCGTGATAGACGGGAAGGTCGCGTATATAGGGAAGGGGGCGGTCATGCGCGTTGAGGGTCCGGCGGCCCACAGGGCCATGCTCCGCTACTCTGCGGACTGGGCCTTCGCCACGGATTCGGAGCCTGTGTGCGACCTGGACGTCTCCTGTGGAACGGGGGATGCAGAGGTCCAGCTGGTCGCGGGAGGTCCCGACGCAGGGCATGATGCTCCTCTCAGGGCGTGCTTCGAGCATGTGATAGCATCAGCGAAGCGCAGCCTGATGGTCATCGCCCCTTATCTGACCCCGAACGACGAGATCTACTCGGCGGTGAAGATGGCTGTCTTCTCCGGTGTGGATGTCACCGTCCTGCTCCCTCACAAGGGCCGCCACTGGTACCAGTCATGGAACTCGCTGTCGGCATCGAATCCCCTGATGATGGCCGGCGTGAAGGTGTTCTTCGCCGACAAGGTGCTGGACCGCTTCGTCATGGTGGCCGACGGCAGGATCTGCGCATCTTCGTCGGGATCGTTCACCACCCGCTCGCTCCGCGATGATATGAACATCTGCGCCGTGACGTACTCCCAAAAGACCTCGCGTGAGATGGAGTCGTTCATCCAAGAGGAGCTGAAGGGCGCCGTGGAGTGCCTTCCCGAAGAGTACAGGCGCAGGACGCTTCCGGACATGGCCCGCATAGCCGTGGCCAGGATGCTGATGTTCCTGAACTGAGCCCGGAACCCAATGTTTATAAATGATACTCCGATAGCGAACATCTACAGGTGTTCAAATGGTAGAATTCAAAGCCATTGTAAACGACGTCAAGACTGGAAAGTCCTACAACGTCACAGTGTCCGGTCACCACGCGAACTCTCTGATTGGTGTAAACATCGGAGAGATCGTGGATGGAGTTTTCGTCGGTCTCCCCGACTACAAGCTCAAGATCACCGGCGGATCCGACGGGAACGGAACCCCCATGAGGAAGGACCTTCCCGGAACCAAGAGGACCAAGCTCCTGCTCTCCGAGAGCCTCGGATTCCACGAGAAGTACCCCGGCCAGAGGAAGAGGGTCGCCATCCGCGGTTCTGCTATCTCCGCTGAGATCGTCCAGATCAACATGTGCGTCGCCGAGTACGGGCCCAAGAGCATCGAGGAGTGCCTCAACCCCGCCCCCGAGGGCGAGGCCGCGGAGAACTGATGAAAGTCCCTCAGCAGCCCGAGATCAACATCGGGATGATCGGCCACGTCGACCACGGGAAGACGACGCTCACGAAAGCGCTGTCCGGCGAGTGGACCGACCGTCACTCCGAGGAGTTGAAGAGAGGCATCTCTATCCGTCTCGGGTACGCGGATGTTGCATTCTACAAGTGCCCCCAATGCCAGGGGCCTGCAGCCTACGGCACCTCCAAGGTGTGCAAGACCTGCGGCGCCGAGACGGAGTACATAAGGGCTGTGTCGTTCGTCGACGCTCCCGGGCACGAGACCCTGATGGCCACCATGCTGTCCGGAGCCGCCCTCATGGACGGAGCCCTCCTGCTGGTCGCTGCCAACGAGAAGTGCCCCCAGCCCCAGACGAAGGAGCACCTGATGGCCCTGTCGATCATCGGGATCGACAAGATCATCATCGTGCAGAACAAGATCGACATCGTCAGCCGCGAGCAGGCGATCGAGAACTACAAGCAGATCAAGGAGTTCGTCAAGGGCACCATCGCCGAGAACGCTCCCATCATCCCCATCTCCGCCAACCGCGGGGTCAACATCGACATGCTGATCGAGGCCATCGAGGAGCACATCGTCTCCAAGATCGTCAGGGACACGGAAGCATCTCCGCTGATGCACATCGCACGCTCGTTCGACATCAACTCGCCCGGCACCAAGCCGAAGGACCTGAAGGGAGGAGTCCTCGGAGGATCCCTCACCCGCGGAGTCCTGAGGGTCGGCGACGAGATCGAGATCGCTCCCGGAAGGAAGACCGAGGTCGCAGGGAAGACCGTCTACGAGACGATCACCACCAAGATCACTTCCCTCGAGGCGGGCGGAAGGTCCGTCAAAGAGGTGCTGCCCGGAGGCCTCATAGCCATCGGGACCGGCCTGGACGCTTCGATCACCAAATCGGACGGTCTCACCGGAAGGGTCCTCGGACGCCCCGGAGAGCTCCCGAAGGTCGCTCACGACTTCAGCATGAAGACTGTGCTCCTTGACCGTGTGGTCGGATCCTCCGCGGAGCTGTCCGTCGAGGAGATCAAGAGCAACGAGCCCCTGATGCTGAGCGTCGGCACTGCCACCACAGTGGGTGTCGTCAAGAGCGCCAGGAGCGGCTCGGCCGAAGTGGCCCTGAAGATCCCGGTCTGCATCCAGCCCGGGCAGAGGGTCGCCATCTCCAGAAGGATCTCCAACAAGTGGAGACTCATTGGTTACGGCATCATCGAGTGAAGGCCATGCAGACTGTGGTCCTCGATACAAACGCCTTACTCATGCCTTTTGAGATCAAGATGAACCTCGACCTCGCCCTGAAGGACCTTCTGGGCGAGGCGAGGATCGTCGTCCCCGGCCCGCTGGTCGGAGAATTGAAGCACCTCGACCACAAGTTCGCCGGGGCCGCATTGTCGCTTGCCAGGAAGTACGAGATCATCCCCACCCAGGCCACAGGGGACAGCGCGGTCATCGAGCTGGCCAAGGCCACCGGGGGATACGTGCTGACCAACGACAAGGAGCTCAGGCGCAGGCTCAGAAGGGAGAAGGTGCCGATAATATTCCTGAGGTCCAGCACGCACCTCGCCATCGACACCTATCTGGGAGAATGAGGTCCCGGGCCGGAGCCCGGTAAGACGCTCAGATGAGCGGTTCCGGAGGCTCCTGCGGCGTGGAAGGGTCTGTGGGCGTCCTGCCCAGCTGCTCCAGCTTCGCGCCGACCATGGCCTTTCCGATATCGGTTACCCCGTAGACGGGCACCTTGTTGCCTGCGATGAGGGTGTCAGGTCTGCGCTTGCATTCTTCGCGCAGGTGCTTGGATGCGCACGAGGTGATGATGTCGAAGGTGTCGAACGCCTTCTCGGCATCCTCTTCGGACATCCCCGTGGTGTGCACTCCGACGATGACCACGTCGTCGCCGTGCTTCTGGCGGATCCTCTGGGCAGAATCGACGAATGGCGTTGTCACGGCCACCTTCCTGTAGCCCATGGCGAACGCCTTCTCCACTCCCGCCTCCATGTCGATCCTCGCAGTGGCGGGGTCCAGCATGTTCTCCGGGCCGACGGCTTCGACGACCACGGGTATGGGCTCGGTCTCGCAGATCCCGGAGATCCTCCCTCCCATGCCCTGGACTATCTCGGGGTCGGTGATCACGGATGTCCCGCATCCGTCTGCGGCGATGACCGCCGCATCGATCCTCCCCTGTTGCAGGGCGAGGCTCAGGGTCTCGGATATTCCGAAGGCCAGGAAGTCCTTCATGCGGACCTCCCTCCTCTCGGTGCACATCCCGAACGTCTCGATGCGGTACTCGATGTTCTCGCGGATGGTCTCCTGGTTCAGCTCCTCGATGCCCCTGTACTTCTCGAACAGGGGGCAGTGCTTCACACGAGGCTCTGTGACCTCGACGACTTTGCCATCCTCTATGACGACACGGCTCAGTCCGAGGCACTCCATCACATGGCGGCTCATTGTATCACTCGATGACTTCGGCGCTGACGATCTTCACATCGGTGAAGGGCTTGTCGTTGCGGTCTGTGTCGACCTTGGAGATCTTGTCGACAACGTCCATCCCCTCGACGACGGTCCCGAAGACGGGGTGGGCGTAGGGGGTGGTGGGGTTCTCCTTGTCCAGGTAGCAGTTGTCCACGGTGTTGATGAAGAACTGGCTGCCTCCGGTGTTGGGCCTTCCGGTGTTGGCCATGGCCATGGTGCCCCTCCTGTTGGAGTGGCCCTGTCCGAACTCGTCCTGGATGTTGTATCCGGGCCCGCCCATTCCGGTGCCGGTGGGGTCTCCGCCCTGGATCATGAATCCGTCGATGACCCTGTGGAAGATGACTCCGTCGTAGAATCCCTCTTTGCACAGCTTCACGAAGTTGCCGGTGGTGATCGGCATGTCGTCGTGCATCTTGATCTTGATGTCTCCCATCGTGGTGTGGAGTATGACTTCGGTCATGACGGCGGGATTGCCATCATTCCAGATAACCCTTGACATCCGTCTCTTCCGGGGACTCGTCGGAAGGCCTCATGCTCCTGGGCAGAGGCATGAAGGAGCCTATGCAGGCGGCAACGGCCAGCACGACAACGCTGTGGAACGGGAAGCACAGGAACAGCAGGAGGACGGCCATCAGGGGCTTCCTCATCACACCGCCTATCACTGCGGCGGTGGTCGCGCACACGCCGAAGACAGGGTCTATGCTGAACAGGATGGACAGCCCGTATCCTATGGAGATTCCCGAGAATATCACCGGGAAGAAGTGCCCTCCGCGCCATCCCATGTTCACGCACATGGATGTGACGGCGATCTTGACGATCCCTGTGGCTAGCAGGGCTGTTGCGGACATGGTCATCCATGTCTCGTTCAGCTCCTCGGCCTGCACCTCGCCGGCGAACATCGTGAACGGAAGCACCATCCCGAAGACTCCAAGAACCGCTCCCGCGATGACCGCCTTGGCGACCGGACGGTCCGTGAAGCATCCGGACAGGCGCTCGAAAGCCTTGTCGAGGACGCAGAACATCCATCCTGCCAGCCCGCCTATGACGGCCATGGGCACGAGCCAAAGGAACTCGTCCGCCCCGTATGTTATATCTGTATATCTGGGGAGCGAGAGGCCGCCGCCGAACCAGTCCGAAAGCAGGAGGAACGCCAGAAAGGCGCCTGCGATCGCCAGGATGTAGACGACGGCCCTCATCAGCTTCGTAATCTCCGGGGCTTCGCTCTCCTTGTGCTTCCTGCCGCCGGCCATAGCTCCCGCGAATCCGTAGAGAGGGGCTGTGAAGATGGCGGACAGCGCAGCGTACATCCCGACCCTGCTGAGCTCTCTGAAATCGCTACCGAACCGCTTCAGGCGGTCTCCGACCCAGGTGCATATCGCTGCTATGGCACCGGTCAGCCCGGCCTCAGGACCGATCGAGCCTCCGAAGATCAGGGGGAGCAGGGCCCCGACGGACATAGGCCCTAGGCCCTTGTAGTCGTAGCGGCCGTCTTCTTTCACTTTCGCCATCACGGTCGGAAGGTCCTCGGGGTACTGGCCGTAGCGTCTTGCGAACAGGCCCAGGACGATCCCTCCGATAATGCAGACGATCAGCGGATAGAAGCTCCCCAGATAGGTCGGGACGCGGTCCCATATCGCCGTTATGCCGAGGTTCATGACGAATAGGAGCAGCCAGACGAACGCACCGGCAACAGCGCCGGTGATCAGGACGGACATCCCGAAGACGATGCGGTTGGCAGTCCTCACGGTGTTCATCTGGAGCCTCCTTCGAAGGTCATTGAACCTAACATCGATTATCGGTTTATTTAGGTTCCCGAAACGGCCTCGGATTCAATTCATACTATTCCGATAGGAAAACTATATTAACAACAGCCGACATGCGATAGGCAAGAGAAAGTGAGCCTATGAGCAACCAAAACATACCCAAAGGGCCCGCGAACAAAGCGGGACAGAGATTCGAGACCCTCCAGCTCCACGTGGGACAGGAGACTGCAGACCCGGCTACGGACTCCAGAGCCGTTCCGATCTACCTCACCACATCCTATGTCTTCAAGGACTCTCAGCAGGCCGCCGACAGGTTCGGCCTCAAGGACGCGGGGAACATCTACGGACGTCTGACCAACACCACCCAGGATGTCTTCGAGAGGCGTGTTGCCGCCCTCGAGGGAGGGACTGCCGCTCTCGCTCTGGCATCCGGGGCCGCCGCTCTCACATACACGTTCCTCAACGTCGCACGCGCGGGAGACAACATCGTCGCGTCCAAGACGATCTACGGAGGGACATACAACCTCCTGGAGCACACCCTCCCCGCCTACGGCATCACGACAAAGTTCGTCGACCCCGACGACTACAAAGCGATCGAAGCCGCCATCGACGGCAAGACCAAGGCGCTCTTCGTCGAGACCCTCGGCAACCCGAACTCCAATATCGCGGACTTCGAGAAGCTCTCGGCCATTGCCCACGCCCACGGAATCCCGTTCATTGTGGACAACACGTTCGCCACCCCCTACCTCTTCAGGCCCCTGGAGCACGGAGCGGATGTCGTCGTGGAGTCCGCCACCAAGTTCATCGGAGGCCACGGCACCGTCCTCGGCGGGGTCATCGTCGAAGGCGACGGGTTCGACTGGGGCAACGGCAAGTTCCCCGGGCTGTCCGAACCCGACCCCAGCTACCACGGGATCAGCTTCTGGAAGGCCCTCGGGAACGTCGCGTTCGTCACCAGGATACGCGCGATCCTCCTCCGCGACACCGGAGCCACCATCTCCCCCGTCACGGCTTTCGTGCTCCTCCAGGGGCTCGAGACCCTGTCCCTCAGGGTCGACAGGCATGTGGAGAACGCCCTGAAGGTCGTGGACTATCTGAAGGCCCACCCCAAGGTCAGGAGCGTCAGCCACCCGTCCCTCCCGGACCACCCCAGCCACGCTCTCTATGAGAAGTACTTCCCCGACGGGGCGGGCTCGATCTTCACCTTCGAGATCGCCGGCGACGAGGCCGCCGCGAAGAAGTTCATCGACAATCTGAAGCTCTTCTCCCTGCTGGCCAACGTCGCAGACGTGAAATCGCTGGTCATCCACCCCAAGAGCACCACCCACTCCCAGCTCAACGAGGAGGAGTTCAAGGAGCAGGGCATCACGCCCTCCACCATCAGGCTCAGCATCGGGACCGAGCACGTCGACGACATAATCGCCGACCTGGAGCAGGCTTTCGCCAAGATCTGAAACCATTCCATGCGGGGCCGACACCCCGCACCTCATCAAACCATACAGGAAAGGAAAGGAAATGGCCGCTAACACGATATATTTCGACAATGCAGCGACGACGCGCGTCCGCAAGGAAGTGCTCGACGCGATGATACCGTACTTCCTCGAGGACTACGGGAACCCTGCCAGCATCCATGCCATGGGGAAGGCCCCCAGAGATGCCATGGAAGCCGCAAGGAAGGAGATCGCATCCCTGATCGGAGCCAAGCCGCAGGAGATCTACTTCACCGCCGGAGGGTCCGAGTCCGACAACTGGGCCCTGAAGTCCTCCGTGCTGGGCCCCCATGCCAAGGGGAAGCACATAATCATCTCGGCTATCGAGCACCACGCCATCACCGAGACCTGCGACTACCTCGCCAAGATGGGGTTCGAGATCACCAGGATCCCCGTGGACTCCCTCGGAAGGGTGGACCCCGCCAAGGTCGAGGAGGCCATCCGCGACGACACCGCCCTGATATCGGTGATGACCGCCAACAACGAGATCGGGACCATCGAGCCCATAAGGGAGATCGGGGCCATCGCCAGGAAGCACAAGGTGCTGTTCCACACCGATGCGGTCCAGGCCTACGGCCAGGTGCCCATAAACGTGGACGAGGACAACATCGACCTCCTGAGCGCCAGCGGGCACAAGCTCGGCGGGCCCAAGGGAGTCGGGTTCCTGTACATCAGGAACGGCGTCAGGATCGACCCCCTCATCCACGGAGGCGGCCAGGAGCGCGGGATACGCGGAGGTACCTCCAACGTGCCCGCGATCATCGGCTTCGGGAAGGCGGCGGAGATCGCCAAGCGCGACATGGACGCCCACATCGCCAAGGAGAAGGAGCTCAGGGACCACCTCGTCGAGAGGGTCCTGGGAGAGATCCCCTACTCCAGGCTGAACGGGGACCCCGTCAACAGGCTCCCCGGCAACGCGAACTTCAGCTTCGACTTCGTCGAGGGGGAGTCGCTGCTGATGTCGATGAACATGGCAGGGGTATGCGTGTCCACTGGGTCCGCATGCGCCTCCGGGTCCCTGGACCCGTCCCATGTGCTCCTGGCCATCGGCCTGAAGCACGAGACCGCACACGGATCGCTGAGGTTCAGCATCTCTGCCGACAACACCATGGAGGAGGTCGACCGCGCGGTGGACATCCTCAAGAACGCCGTTGAGAGGCTCAGGAGCATGTCCCCTCTCTACGAGGATTTCGTGAAGGAACAGAAGAAGAAGCAGCAGGAGGCTTGAGAATGTACGACGGAGTATACAGCGACAAGGTCATCGACCATTTCACGAACCCCCGTAACGTCGGGGAGATCGAGAACGCCGCAGGCGTCGGGACCGTCGGGAACGCGAAGTGCGGGGACATCATGAGGATCTACCTGGACATCGACCCGGAGACACAGGTCATCCGCGACTGCAAGTTCAAGACCTTCGGATGCGGAGCCGCGGTGGCGACGAGCAGCATGGCCACGGAGATGGTCAAGGGCAAGACGGTCCAGGAGGCCATGGAAGTCACCAACAAGGCTGTGATGGAAGCTCTGGACGGGCTCCCGCAGGTGAAGATCCACTGCTCCCTGCTCGCCGAAGAGGCGATCCACGCGGCCCTGTGGGACTACGCGGAGAAGAACGGGCTCAAGATCGAGGGCCTGCAGAAGCCCAAGAACGACATAAACGATTGACAAACGGTTTACAGACAGTCTAGAAAGAAGGCGAATTGGAATGATATACGAGAATGTGACCGAGCTTGTGGGGCACACGCCCCTCCTGGAGCTGAAGAAGCTCGAGAAAGAGAACGGACTGAAAGCGCGCGTCGTTGTGAAGCTGGAGCTCTTCAACCCCGCAGGCAGCGTCAAGGACAGGATTGCGAAAGCGATGATCGAGGCCGCAGAGGCCCAGGGCCTGCTGAAAGAGGGGTCTGTCATTGTCGAGCCCACCTCGGGGAACACCGGGATCGGGCTCGCTTCCATCGCGGCCGCCAAGGGCTACAGGATCATCCTGACCATGCCCGAGACCATGAGCGTCGAGCGCAGGAACATCCTGAAGGCCTACGGAGCGGAGCTCGTCCTCACAGAGGGCGCCAAAGGGATGAAGGGGGCCATAGCCAAGGCCGACGAGATCGCCGCGGCCACCCCCGGAAGCTTCCAGCCCGGGCAGTTCATCAACAAGGTCAATCCCCTGGTCCACAGGAGCTCCACCGGCCCCGAGATCTGGGAGGACACCGACGGCAACGTGGACATCTTCGTGGCCGGAGTCGGGACCGGCGGGACCATCACCGGGACCGGGCAGTTCCTGAAGTCCATGAAGCCCGACGTCAAAGTGGTCGCAGTCGAGCCCGAGGGGTCCCCCGTGCTCTCCGAGGGCCACGCCGGGCCCCACAAGATCCAGGGGATCGGAGCCGGATTCGTCCCCGACGTGCTGGACACCAAGGTCTACGACGAGGTCATCAGGGTCTCCGACGAGAACGCCTTCGTGACCGGGCGCGCCATCGCCGCCAAAGAGGGAGTCCTTGTAGGGATATCCTCCGGAGCAGCCGTGTGGGCCGCGATCCAGTTGGCCAAGAGGCCCGAGAACGAGGGCAAGACCATCGTCGCCCTCCTGGCAGACACCGGCGAGAGATACCTCTCGTCCGCCATGTTCAACTACTGAGCATGGTGAAACCGGTCGGGGAGGGATCCTCGGCCGGAACACTTTCCTCCTTTTCTGCGGGCGCAAGCCCGCATCATGCCCGCTCCGATCCGACAGAACGCTCTATAGAACAGCGATCTGCTGAAGATGAGATCCGGAATCAGATCCCGGCGCCGATGGAGATCAGGCCGTTGCGGTTGTAATCGTCGATGAGGTCCTGCAGAGTGGTGCCGTCCACGACGTCGACGATGGCCTTGTTGAGCTTGACCCAGAAAGGATAGGTCATGCAGTTTCCGAGCATGTCGCAACCGCCTCCTTCCTCCATGCAGGGGGATATGTTGAACTGCCCCTCGGTGACACGGAGGACGTCGCCCACGGTGTAATCGGAGGGCTTCCCGACAAGGTGGTAGCCTCCCTGCGCCCCGCGGACTCCTCTGAGGAGCCCTGCGCGGGTGAGCATCGAGCCGATCTGCTCCATGTACTTCACTGAGATGTCCTGTCTGGCGGACACATCCTTGAAGCTCACAGGCGCTTCTCCGTCATGCAGGGCGATATCGAGCATGATACGGAGGGCATACCTGCCTTTCGTCGATATTTTCACGGGTTCGATATCATACCAATGTTATATGAATTTAGGGTTTTACCGAAGGCCAGAGGCGGCTGCACACAGGGCATTCCGGATCCCTCTCGAACTCCAATGTCTGGAAATGCCAGGATTCGAAGTCAATGGACAGGAACCTGCCTGCCGAACCGGCCTTGCCTGTGATGATCTTGAGCGCTTCCGCAGCCTCCATCGACCCTATAGCCGATACGACGGCGCCGATGGACGCGGGCGTCGTGCGGGACTCTGGGACGGAGCCCATCATGCAGCAGAGGCATGGCGTCTTCCCCGGGATGCACGTGGCGACTTGGCCTATGAAGCCGTTGATGGCGCCGTGGACCAGGGGCTTCCCCGATTCCACCGAGTAGCGGTTGAGGTCCATGCGGCCTGATATCGAGTCCAGGCAGTCGACCAGGATGTCGCAGCAGTCGAAGAAGCTAGACGTGTTGTCATCGAACCTTCCGACGTGGTATTCGACATCGGCGGCGGGATCGATCCCGGAGATCCATTCCGCCAGAATCTCGGCCTTGGGGCGGACGTCCCCGTTGTCGAGATGGGAGCAGTAGACGTACTGGCGGTTGAGGTTGGACTCCTCTGGGACATCCGGGTCGATGATCACGAACCTCCCGACCCCTGCGGAGGCCAGCGCTGTGGCCACGTTGGTCCCCAGTCCGCCGCATCCGATGATGCCGACAGTTGCTGAGGCGATATTATCTTGCCCATCTTCTCCGAAAACGCGCATCTGGCGCTCGTATCTGCTCATATCGTCTCAGCTCCATCCGGGGAACAGGTCGTCCAGAGACACGAGCTCCAGGTCGCTCCTCGATTCCGCCACGTCCATGAGCTCTTCCGTGAACCCGCTTCCGGAGAATATCATGAACCTGATGTTGTTATACCCTTTCACGAATCCCGAGCGGAACTCCAGCTCTTCCAGCGCTGTAATGCCTGTCTTGCGGTTCCTGAACTTGCATTCCGCCATTATCGCGCAGCTGTTCCCATTGTCCACGACCTCTGCGACGATGTCGATGTCCGATGTCTCTCCATCGGTCCATCCCCACCACTTCCCGATCTTCTTGCAGAGGAACCGGTGCCTCACGTAATCCGCGCAGACGTCCTCGAACCTGAACCCCATGAACGTGGATATCTCATCGCTCATCGCATCGTAGGCCCCTTCCCTGTCGGGAGACGATGCGATGTCAAGGTTGCGGAACAGGACCATATGCCAGAATCCGACCAGAGGGTCCTTTATCCTGTATACTGCCGTCCTCTTGTCGGAATTGGCCATGGGGCTGACGCGGTCGACGATGTCCAGCTCCTCCATCCGCCTAAGGTATCTCCCGCAGATGGCCTTGGACAGGCCCTCTTTCTCCGCTATCTTCTTGGCATCGGTGCGCCCTTGGGCGATGTCTATGAGCATGGCCTCGATCGTGGGGAGGGGGCTCAGCTCCAGAGACACCATGTTGACCGCCTCCTCGGCGAGAGGCGCGTTGGGACCGAGCATGCGGTTGACGACAGCTTCTCTGAACGTCTTGTCCCGGACTATCTCGTGGTAAGCCGGGTATCCCCCGATCATCATGAAGGTCTTCAGAGCGTCCAGGCGGTCCATCTCCGGATGCATCTTCTCGCACTGCCAGTAGTGCAGCTGCTTCACGTGGATGCGGTTCACGAACCTTCCGTACAGGGGCCTGTCCTCGCTCTCGATCTCCTTCCTTATCTTGGACACGATGGAGCTGCACACGATCAGCATCGATCCGCTTTCTTTCAGAGGATGGTCGATGAAGTGCTGCAGCTCGGAGGACACGTAAGGGGCCGTTTCGATGAGGTAGGTCAGCTCGTCCATGAAGATCACGATGTCCTCTTCGGCTATGACCTCGGAGAGCGCGTCGAGGGCTTGCTGGAAGGTCGTGAATCCTGAAGCATCGTGACGTTTGTAACGGGCTATCGCCCGATCCATCAGGGCTGCGTTTTTTTCTTCGGTGTTCGTGGTGAATGAGAACCGAATGTGCTTCTTGTCGGTGCAGAAATTGTCGACTAGAGTGGTCTTGCCGATCCTCCTCCTGCCATAGACTGCACAGGTCTTGGGGGATCCTCCTGACCATATGTCCTCTAGAATCCTCAGCTCATCATCCCTTCCAACGAACATGACTGCGAAGATGCTGTATGATTATTTGATTCTTGCTATTTAGTAAACAAATTTGTTTATCATTATTTTTAGTAAACAATTTTGTTTATTGAATGGATGGCTGATGGAAGATCGACACGCCATGCATGGCTAAACTTAGGTAGGCCCACATTGCTGTTTCTTCTTAACAATATCTTAACAGTCTCTTAACAGTCTCTTAACAAAGCAATTCTAGTGGGGATGAAAATGTTGTTTTTCATATGATGTGTTTAAATATAAAATCGATGAAACTGGCCATATTTAATATAAAATCAACTATTAGTTCAATTCATTTAACTTAACTCTAACTTAACAGAATCCATAATTGGTTATAGTACAGATGCGATTTGGATGTCGGAGTCGGCACGTATGGTCGTTTGTGAGTACCTTGTGAGAGAACTGGCCAAATACGAGAAGGAAACGCCATGGGTGGAATTCAAGGAGAATAAAGCCGATCCCGAGGAGATTGCAGAGCGTATCTGTGGTCTTGCCAACAGTGCCGCATTGCATGGGCGCCAATACGGGTATATGATCTGGGGCGTAAGAGATGAGGATCACGAATTGGTCGGTACCTCATTCAAGCCTTGGCTTGCGAAGAAGGGCAATGAAGATCTTCTGAATTGGCTCCGTCGTACATTGTCTGATAATGCGGATTTCGAGTTCGGAGAATGCAGTATCGGAGGAAACAGGTTCATCATATTGACGGTGGGCAGGGCAACCATTCAGCCCGTCAAACACAACAATATTCCATACATTCGCGACGGCAGCGTCACAAAGCCTCTTAACAAGGTTCCTCAGTTGGAATCTGCACTGTGGAAGGAGCTCAACCGCACCGATGATGAGCTGCTTCCAGCTAAGACCAATCAATCTGTCGATGACATTAGGCGGCTGATCGATATAGAGGGGTATGTCAGATTGGTTAATTCCCCAATCGGTGCGAGCGAGAGCTACATTCTGGGCAGTCTCTGTAAGGACAGGGTGCTCATAAAACAAGATGATGGGCTCTATGCGATTACTGTGATGGGCGCTCTGCTCTTCTGCAGGTCTTTGGATGACTTTCCGAATCTTGTGCGGAGATCGTTGAGGCTGGTCAGATATGATGGCGTAACATCATCCAGCATCATCAGGGACAGTATGGAGCTCCGTGGTTATGCCATAGCATTCGAGGAGATCGTGAGGCTGGTGGATATGCTTCTCCCGTCCAGAGAGGTGTTCGTAGAAGGAGTCCGGCATCTGGAGCGGCATTATTCCGATATCGCGTTCAGAGAGATGCTAGTCAATGCGCTCATACATCAGGACTTGACCGTCACTGGGAAGAATGTGGCCATTGAGATATTCGATGATCGGGTGGAGATCAGCAACCCTGGAACTATGATGGTAGATGCAGACAGGATAATCGATACTGAACCCGTGTCCAGAAATGAGGCGATGGCATTCCTGATGAGGAAAATCGGGCTATGCGAAGAGTTGGGGTCTGGTTGGGACAGGGCTGTCGAATCCTGTGAAGAGTATCGTCTGCCCGTTCCTACGATCAAACAGAGCGGCTATGGCACCAGGGTGATTATGAGGGGATACGCGCCGTTCATGGATATGACTGCTGAGGAGCGCGTATGGAACTGCTACATGCACGCTTGCATAATGTTCGTGAACCAGAAGCAGCTGACTAACTCCACGCTGAGGGCCAGGTTCGGCCTCGAGGGCACAGGTTCCAACACGGTCATGGTGTCGCGCGTGATCAAGGCAGCGGTCGGCAAGAGGCTGATAAAGCCGATGAATGAGGATGCCGCGCCCCGCAACATGCGCTATGTCCCGTTCTGGGCATGATGTGCTACGGGCAGCGGTCCGGATCGGTCGGTCGCACTTTCGGCAACCCGGAACAGTTTTTCTGGGATTCGGAACATGTAAATATCAGAGAAATCTTTTATTTTGTGAAATTTTCACAAAATTTTATTATTCTCGATATGTTATGGTTATCTAGCCCTTAGAGGGGCCAGGCGGTAGAGATATGCTGTTGGATTTCACGGTGGGCAATTACGGACCGTTCAGGGACGAGGTCACATTGAGCATGAGCACAACGAACGGCAAAGAGCACATGGAGAATGTCCTGAAATCGGACTGCCCGGACCACGATGCGGTGACTTCCGCCCTCATCTTCGGCCCCAACGCATCCGGGAAGACGTTCGTCATCGACGCGCTCAGGACGATCTGCCGTATCGTCCAGAGCGTGGACGAGGACATCCCGCCCTCGCTGTACAGGCCTTTCTGGCCGTCTCCGGAGTGCAGGGAAGCCCCTGTCCGCCTGGGGATACGCCTGGTGCTGGACGGCATCCTCTATGAGTACAGGGTCGAGTACAAGGAACGCCAGATCACCGCAGAATCGCTCCATTACTATCCGAACAGGTACAAGGCCCGGGTGTTCTCGAGGTCGGTCTATGACGGTTTCAAGGGCGCGAAGAAGAGGCTCGTCGACATGACCTCGCCGGGCATGCCCTATCTGGCCGTGGCCGCGTTCGCCGGCGACCCGATATGCTCCCGGGTGCGCAGCTCGCTGCTCGGCGATTTCATCTTCCTGCCTTCTGACCTGGAATCTCTGGTCCAATATTCCTGCAGGCTCAACGACGCTTCTCCGAGGAGAGAGGTCGCCATGAAGGCCATGGACTGCGCAGGCTTGGACATCTGTGATTACGCATACAGCGAAGCCGCTTCAAGATCGTCCGAACCTTATGGGAGGGCCGACGGCGATGCCGTCGCGATGGACATCTTTATGAAGCACGGCTTCACGTCGGCGAAGGTGGACGAGGCCGGCCGGTTCTTCCCGTTGGATGCGGAGTCCATAGGCACATTGTCCGTGTTCGGGCTCATCGCCCCGTTCATAGATGCTCTGGAGAACGGAAAGGTCCTGGTGCTGGACGACCTAGGCTTGCATATGCACCCTCTGCTCTCACGCTGGATAGTCCAGCAGTTCGAAGAGTACCGCAACCCCAACGGGGCGCAGCTGGTGGCGAGCACCCACGAAGTGAGCCTGATGGACATCGAGGAGCTGCTGCGCAGGGACCAGATATGGTTCGTCAACAAGGACAGGGAGGACGGATGCTCCGATCTCTACTGCCTTTCGGATTTCGAAGGGGTCAGGAAGGACACGGATGTCATCAGAAGGTATCTCGACGGCAGGTTCTACGCGGTTCCCTGGGTGAAGCATCGCGGGGTCCTGCCATGATCCAGTACAGCTGGAACCGCCACGCCCGCGATTGGCGCAGCAAATCCGGGCAGCGCGGGCTGGTCGTGGTGGTCGGCGACGGGGAGACGGAGAAGAGATACTTCGATCGGCTGTCGGACCTGTGCACCTCTGTTGGGATCAGAGCATACGCGAGTTCGAAGACGGGCCCCGACGTCCTGCTGAGGAAGACGAGCGAATATGCCTGGAGGCATGGAGTGGATCTATCGAAAGGGGCCCTCGTTGCCATAGTCATGGACCTGGACGGAAGGTACAATCCGCGGAAGATAAAATCGGAAGTGGCGGGCCTGAAGGGATTCGAACCCTTGGCCGTTCGATTAAGAGTCGAACGCTCTACCTAGCTGAGCTACAGGCCCCGACAAAATCCCTTGAAGTCCCAGTGATATTTAAAATTTTCTTCCCAACCTTTTTCAGTCCGCCACCGCGCGACGCCCGCTGGCCGTCATGGGAAACGAATATATGCGCGGAGGGCGGATACCCTATCGATGTCTAAGCTGAAGGTAAGGGATCTGATGACCACCCAGGTGGTGACGCTTAAACCCGATGACACTGTCAAGAAGGCCGTTATCAAGTTCGCCCTTGACAACATATCCGGGGCACCCGTTGTGGATAACAGGAACCATCTCCTCGGCATTCTGAGCGAGAACGACATCCTGAACCTCATCCTGGAGTACCAGGACAAGCTCGGGAAGGAGAACCCGGACGACATCATGCTCAACTACCCCATGGATTCCGCCATGGAGGACGGCAAGCTGAAGTCAATATCCGACGAGATCTCGAACATGGTCGTCTCCGACATCATGAAGCGCACGGTCCTCACGACCACGCCCGACACCACCATCATGGAGGTCCTCAGGGCGATGCTCGGGATGAACGTTAACCGCCTCCCCGTCATTGAGAAGGGGGTCCTTGTGGGGATCATCTCGAGAGGGGACATAATCTTCGCTCTCTACAAGAAGAAGGGATGAGGGGCATTCCGGATGCTCGAAGTCCATGTTCTGGCCAGCGGCAGCGATGGCAATTGCACCGTCATCGAGTCCGACGGCGAGGCCGTGATGATCGATGCGGGCGTGAGCTGCAGGAAGATACTCGCCGCAATGGACCAGGAAGGCGTGGATCCGAGCGTCGTCAAGGCCATTCTGGTCACTCACGAACATTCCGACCATGTTGCGGGGGTGGGTCCTACCGCTCGCAAGCTGAACGTTCCGGTCATGTGCAACGCGGCCACCATGTCGCAGTTCGATCCCGGAGCGGTGGACTTCATACCTTTCGATTCCGCATCGAGCTTCGATGTCGGCTATTTGCACATCACTCCGCTGCCTACATCGCACAACGCCATCGAGCCCAACGCGTTCCTCACGCAGGCCGACGGCAAGAGCGCCTTGCTGGCCACCGATACCGGGAAGCTGACGTTCCAGATCGAGGCCGCCCTGAAGATGGCGGACATCGCTGTGATAGAGTCCAATTACGACCAGAAGATGCTCGTCGACGGCCCCTATTCCCCGAGCCTCAAGAGGCTCATCGGTAGCGACCAGGGGCACTTGTCCAATGTGGACTGCGGGAACGCGATCCGCAGGACCATTACGGATTCCAGCAGGCAGCTGTTCCTGGCGCATCTGTCGAAGACCAACAACATCCCCGACCTGGCCCGCGACACCGTCTCGGAGATAACAGGGATAAGAAGGCTGAAGATAGATTGCCTGGAGTTCCCCGGCGACACCCGGACCCTCAGGGCGTAGGCCTGACGTTGCAGGCCTTCCCGGTGCCGACCAGGGGCTCGGCGAGCACCCTGGGCATCGTTATGACATCTTCTTTGAAGAGCACGTAGTCCCTCTCCGGGCCTGCGAACGGAGGCAGGTCCTCCAGGATCCTTATGAGCACGGGCGAGAGCTCCGAGCGCTCTTCGGCGGGAGGCTCCTCATGGGCAGGCACGGTTTCGGGCATCGGCTCCGTCACGGGGGCAGGCTCATCCACCTGTTCGGGCACATGCTCGGGGGCCTTCTCTCTGAATTCCTCCTCCATCATGGCCTCCAGCTCCTCAGCGATCGGCTGGTCGTCGAAGGGTTCGTCGAACCCATCGTCGAACATCAGGGGCTCTTCTTTCGCGGGGGGCTTGGGAACAGGCCCGGCCCGCTTCTCCTCTTCGACGGGCTTCCTAGGCTCGATGGGCTCGTCGATGCGGGTGTCCACGGTTTTCTTCCTTCCTCTGAGCGCATCCACCTCGCAGATGTGCTTCTTGGTGAGGTCGAGGACAGAATCGTAGTAGTCCTTCTCTTCAGGTGTCAGGACATCGAGCGTGTTCTTGCTGCCGGTGGCGCTGCGGAGGGCCATGCCGCAGATCTTCTGCGTCCTGATGCGGATGACCTCCTTGGCCATCCTCTCGGCGTTCTTCTTGCGCGCTTCCGCGCCCTCGCAGATGATGGACTCCACGTCGATGGCCGCCTGGCGCTCGTACTCCTGGCGCAGCTGCATGAGAAGGGCGGCCAGCGCCCTGAACAGATCCTTGCGGGCCTCGGTGACGGAGCTGCTCTTCATCTCCATCCTATAAAGTTCCGACAGCTCGTCGAATGTCATAGGCCCGTTCGCCGGATTGCTCATCGGAACTCCAATGGACGTGCAGTAGATAATCCCATCGTCAACGGCTTATCCGACCTCCGCGATGGGCCTGCATGAAGGTTTCGGACGTCTGCCGGACCAGGGGAGGGGCGGTGGAGATCGACGTGTCGGTGTCCCCGCGCTCCAACCGCTCCGGGCCCGACGGTTTCGACGAGTGGAGGCGCAGGCTCATCGTCCGGGTGAAGGCCCCTCCGCTGGACGGGCGGGCCAACAAGGAGGTCGCGGCGCTATTCTCGGAGCTCACCGGGTCCAAGGCGGAGGTGACCTCCGGCCAGACGTCCAGGCAGAAGACCGTCACCGTCTACGGGGACGAGGCAGGGATCCTGCGCAGGCTGGAGGAATCGGTCGATGGACGATGCCGAGCGCCTGGAAGCCTTGGACGCGTTGATCGGCGAGCTCAACGAGCTGAGCGGGAAGTGCATCATCCTGGTGGAAGGCGTCAACGACGTCGCTTCCCTGAAGGCCGCAGGCGTCGAGGGGGAGTTCCATTGCGTCCAGAGCAGCGGCGGGCCGGTCCGCGCCGCGGAGCACGTCTGGCGTTCCGGGAAGGAGGCTGTGATACTCACAGACTGGGACCGCAGGGGCGACAATCTGGCCGAGTCCCTCGGCGAGAACCTCGCATCCCTGGACGTGCGTTATGATATCAGTATCAGGAAGAGGATGGCGTCCGTCTGCAGGCCGTTCTGCAAGGATGTCGAATCGGTCCATTCCGTGAAGCGGATGCTGGAGTCCAAGGCATTGTATTAAGTCGCTATGCGGATTCATGCTCCCGGATGAGCGGCCGTTTGATTGTTTTCGAAGGAATCGACGGGGTCGGCAAGACCACGGTTTGCAGGAGGGTCGCAGAGGCGCTCGAGTCCCGCGGCCTGGAGACAGAGGTCACCGCCGAGCCCACGCACGAGGGCATAGGCGCGTTCATACGCTCCGGAGATGCCGGGAAGATATCCCAGCGCACCGAGGCGCTCCTTTTTGTGGCGGACCGCAACGACCATACGGAGAAGATGTCCAGGTCCCGCGATGCCGGAAAAGTGGTGTTGTGCGACCGCTACTTCGCGTCCACCGTCGCGTACCAGTCGGCGAAGCTCGACGGCGATTCCACGGACCGGGACTGGCTTCTGGAGATAAACAAGGCGTTCATCGGCGTTCCGGACGCGGTCATACTTCTGGACATGGACCCGGAGAGGAGCCTGGACAGGGTCTCCTCCAGAGGGGAGGCCGAGAGCAAGTTCGAGAACCTGGGGTTCCTGCAGCAGGTGCGCAGGGAGTACCTCAGGCTGGCCGACGAGCTCGGATTCTGTAAAGTGGACGCTTCGGCGGGGCCCGATGAGGTCTTCGCCGAGGCCATGAGGATAATAGAAGAGGTGATTTGAGATGCATCCTTCAGAGGAGATCTACTGTGAGAAGAGCACCAAGCTCAGGGGGAAGACCATCGTGATGGGGATCACGGGGAGCATAGCCGCAGTGGAGTGCTTCGCCACCATCAGGGAGCTGATCAGGCACGGGGCGGAAGTGTACCCTGTGATGACTCCGGAGGCGCAGAAGATCGTCACGCCCGATGCGCTGGAGTTCGCCAGCGGGCACAGGCCCGTTACCGAGCTTACGGGCAGGACGGAGCACATCTCGCTCATGGCGAAGCGGTCTGCGGACCTGCTTCTGATATACCCTGCCACCGCCAACACGATATCGAAGATCGCCAACGGCATCGACGACACCCCCGTGACCTCGATGGCGACGGTGGCGATGGGGTCTGGCATCCCTATGGCCATCGCCCCTGCGATGCACGACTCAATGTTCACCAACCCTGCGGTGAAGGCCAACCTGGAGAAGCTGTCCTCTTGGGGGGTCTCCCTCATCGGCCCCCGCAGCGACGGAGTCCGCGCCAAAGTCGCGTCGAGGGACGAGGTCGTCGCATGGACGTTCAGGGTCCTGTCGAGGAACTTCTTCCACGGAAAGAGGCTGCTGGTGATCGGAGGCAGGAGCGAGGAGCCTATAGACTCCATGAGGATCATAACCAACAGGTCCACCGGCATGATGGCCGTGGAGCTGGCCAAGCGCGCCTTCGAGAGGGGCGCGGACGTGGAGCTGTGGATGGGCGGATGCAACGTGGAGCTTCCCGACTACATCCCCACCCGCAGGTACGAGACCGTCAACGACCTGGTGTCCATGGTGGGCTCGATCGATCACGATGCCGTATTGGTCCCTGCGGCCCTGGCCGATTTCACGCCCCACGAGAGGGCCGAGGGGAAGATCCCCAGCGACAGCGGCTTCAGCCTGGACCTGGACTCCGTCCCGAAGGTCCTGCCGCTGATACGCTCCAAGTGCCCCGTGGTCATAGGGTTCAAGGCCGAGTCCGGACTGTCCAAGCACGACCTGGCGGAGAAGGCCAGGTCCCGCCTGGAAGCTTACGGATTGTCCGCAGTAGTCGCAAACGACATCGATGTCGTCGGAAGGACATCCTCATCGGCCACATTGGTCACCAAGACCGAGTCCAAGGACATCTCCGGCACCAAGGCGGAGGTCTCGGATTCCATACTGGACTTCTGCGTGAAATGCCTCTGATAGCATGATCTCCGCGTTCTGCCCCGGCCACATCTCCTGCGTGTTCCAGCCCATGACGTCCTTCGACGGCATGAGCGCCGGGTCCAGGGGGATCGGGATCCGCCTGGACAGGGGATGCACCGCCACGGCGGAGAAGAGGGACGACGGCGTAGTCAACATCTACCTGGACGGCTCCCAGTCCGTGGCCCACATCACCAGGATGGCCGTGGAGACGCTGGCCCCGGGCCAGGGGATGGACATCCGCATCGAGAACGACCTGCCCATAAGCCAGGGGTTCGGCATGAGCGCCGCCGGCGCCATCGCTGCGGGGCTCTGCGTGGCGGATATGTTCGGCCTTCCGAGGACGGATGCGTTCAAGGCCGCCCATTGCGCCGAGGTCATGGGCGGAGGCGGGCTGGGGGATGTGGCGGCGATAGTCGCGGGCAACGACATCCCGGTCAGGACCGTCCCCGGCATGCCGCCGTTCGGGAAGGTGGCCAACGCCCGCTTCAGGATGGAGAAGCTGACCCTCGGGGTGATCGGAGGGGAGATGAGGACGGATTCGATCCTCGGCAACCCGACGATGCTCAAGAGGATCAGGGACGCGGCGATAGAATCGATGGACCTCTTCCTGGACGATCCCAGCTATGACAACCTCTTCGCGGTGTCCAATAAGTTCTCGTCGGAGGCGGGCCTGGAGAGCCCGGCCATAAGGCGCGCGATAGTCGGCATCAACGACCGCGGGTACAACGCCGGCATGTGCATGCTCGGCAACAGCATCTTCACAGACGCTCCGGAGGACGTCGTCTGGGCCGTTGTCGGCAGGGGGCACGTCCGCACTTACCGCTGCTCTTCCAGCAGGAAGGCGATCGTCACTCGTAGAGCGTGAACAGGACGTCGTCCCCGTCCACATCGAAGAGCCCGATCCTGGCGCCGCAGTCGAGCCATGCGTGGGCGTAGTTCACAGCCGCGAAGGCGGTGACGATGTCGCCTGTGTCCCTGAAGTGCTTGGCATCGGCGTAGTAGCAGTTGGCCATCTCCAGGAAGCTGTCCGCCAGCCTGCGGTTGTAGGATTTCTCCGGAGCGGCGATCCTGATCTTCGCCAGGGCCCTGGCCGTGATGTCCAGGTACTTCTCGATGCGCTCGTCCGTGACGACGTCCAGCTTCTCTGCCATGCCGGATGCAACCGCCTTCCACGATAATTGGTTTGCGGGCGCCCGCGCGATAATCTAATAAGCAACAGGCGTTTAACATCGGGTCATGATAATCGTAGGCGGGTCGTCATCCAGGGACCTGGCCAAGGAGATGGCCTCGATACTGGATTGCGCATACATTCAGGCTGCATCCACGAAATTCCCCGACGGGGAATGCTACACCAGGATCGACGTCGAGTCCCTCGACGACGACGTGGTCATCGTCCAGAACACGTACCCCAACGACAACCTGATCGAGATGTTCCTCCTCCAGGACGCC
>CAVKKO010000003.1:34979-42033 GCA_963656905.1 Bacteroidaceae bacterium
GGCAGGACCGCGTGTTCAAGCCCGGGGAGCCCGAGTCCGCCAAGGTCATGTGCAAGCATCTCGGACTGCTCTGCGACAAGGTCATCACCATCGACATCCACAAGGAGGCCGTCCTCGACTACTTCAGCTGCCCCCACGTGGACCTGAAGGCGGCGGCAGTCATCGCCGACTACTTCAAGGACAAGAAGATCGACCTGGTCCTCTCCCCCGACATCGGAGCGGCAGGCCGCGCCAAGGACGTGGGCGAGAGGATGGGCCTCCCCTACGACCACCTGGAGAAGACCCGCCTGTCCGGAGTGGACGTCCGCATCGCACCCGCCAAGATGGACTGCACCGGGAAGAACGTGCTCATCGTCGACGACATGATCTCCACCGGAGGGACCATCATCGCAGCCGCCCAGGCCCTGAGAGAGGCCGGAGCCGACAGCGTCTCCGTCGCGTGCACCCACGGGGTGTTCGTGAACAACGCCATCGAGAGGCTCACCGGCAGCTCCCTGGACGCCGTCCTGTGCTGCAACACCCTGGAGAACGAGGTCTCGCACATCTCCGTGGCCGGCATCATCTGCGAAGCCATCAGGAGGGGATGAGCGCATGTCCATGAAAGAGGACGACTTCGCCGACTGGTACCTGGACATCGTCGAGAAGGCGAACCTGTCGGACAAGAGGTACCCCATCAAGGGGATGAACGTCTGGACCCCCTACGGCTGGAAGATCATGAGGCAGATCGACACCTACATCCGCGAGGAGTTCGACGCCACGAACCACGACGAGGTCTGCTTCCCCTTGATGATTCCGGAGACGGAGTTCGCCAAGGAGAAGGACCACATCAAGGGCTTCGACGAGGAGGTCTACTGGGTCACCCACGCCGGGCTCAACGAGCTCGACGTCAGGCTGGTGGTCAGGCCCACTTCGGAGACGGCCATGTACCCCATGTTCTCCCTGTGGGTCAGGTCCCACCAGGACCTGCCGCTGAAGACCTACCAGATCGTCAACACATTCAGGTACGAGACCAAGCAGACCCGCCCGTTCATAAGGGTCAGGGAGATCCACTTCTTCGAGTCCCACACCTGCCACGTGTCCGAGGAGGACGCACAGGACCAGGTGGAGGAGGACATCCAGATCCTCGAGAGGATCGCCAGGGCGATCTGCCTGCCGTACATGCTCTGCATACGCACCGAGTGGGACAAGTTCCCCGGGGCGCACTACACCGTGGGGATCGACACGTCCATGCCCAACGGGAGGACTCTCCAGATGGGGTCCATCCACCATTACAGGACGAACTTCTCCATCCCCTACAACATCACCTACGAGGACGAGAACGGGGAGCACAAGCATGTCCATCAGACGACGTTCGGGATGAGCGAGCGCCTTGTAGGGGCGTTGATCGGAGTCCACGGGGACGACCAAGGCCTGGTCATGCCTCCCGGCATCGCGCCGTTCCAGTGCGTCGTGATCCCCATATTCAAGAAGGACAACGCCGCCGAGGTCGCCGAGGCCACGATGGCGATCGTCAAAGTCCTCAAGGACGCCGGCATCAGGGTCAAGCTGGACGACAGCGACGCCCGCCCCGGTGCGAAGTACTACGAGTGGGAGATGAAGGGGGTGCCCCTCAGGCTCGAGCTCGGAGGAAGGGACATCGAGAACGGCGTCGTGTCGTTCGCCAGGAGGGACACAGGGGAGAAGGGCACCATAGCCATCGATTCCCTCGTGCCCGGCATCAGGATGCTCCTGGACGACATCTCCGAGAACATGTATGCCAAGGCCTGCGAGGTCCAGAAGTCCAGGATCCAGGACATCGACTCCATGGAGAACATCCCTCAGGACAAGATCCTCAGGCTCGGATGGTGCGGATGCGCCGAGTGTGGCCACAAGTTCGAGGACACCACCGAGTTCAAGATCCTCGGAAGGCCCTACCACCCCGAGCCCTACTCGGGCAAGTGCATCATATGCGGGAAGCCGGTCGACAAGGCCGCCTACGCTGCCCACACGATGTGAAACCTCTGGGGGACACCCCCCCATTTTCCTTCTCCCTCATCTTTCATCCGGAAAGAACTCGGAATCCGTGTATCTACGGGCCGAAAAGAAGTCTGAATCCGTGTAAGCTGAGAGCAAAAAGAAGTCCTAATCCGTGTATTGAACGGCTGAAAAGAACTCGGAATCCGTGCATTCTATATCCTGCCAGTCCCTTCGAGCATCATGGGCGTGGAGCTCGAGAGGAAAGCATACCAGAAGCTGCTCGACTGGAAGAGGGAGAGCAACGGCAGATCGGCGATGCTGGTCAACGGCATGCGCCGTGTGGGCAAGACCCATCTCATCGAGCGGTTCGGCAGGAACGAGTACAGGAGCTGCCTGTTCGTCCGCTTCGGCGAGGCCGATTCCAGGCTCATCAGCATCTTCTGCCACGATTCCTACGACCTGGACATCTTCTTCGAGAAGCTCTCCGCGTTCCATGGGGTGAAGCTCTACGTGCGCGAGTCCCTCGTGGTGTTCGATGACGTGCACCTGTGCCCTCTGGCCAGGCAGATGATCAAAAGGCTGGTGGCTGACGGCCGCTACGACTACATCGAGACAGGATCGCTGGTGAGCATCAAGGAGAACATCCAGTCGATACTCCTGCCGTCGGAGGAAGAAGACATAGACCTATGCCCTCTGGACTTCGAAGAGTTCCTATGGGCCATGGGGAACGAGACCGCAGGCCCGTACATGAGGAAGTGCCTCGAGGAATCGATGCCTCTGGGAAGCGGGATACACAGCATGCTGATGAACCATTTCCGGAGGTACATGCTGGTCGGGGGGATGCCGGAGGCGGTATCGGCTCTCATAGAGACGGGGAGCATCGATGAGGCCGAGAAGGCGAAGAAGAGGATACTGGAGATCTTCGATGAAGACATAGGGCGCTATGCCGGAGATTACAAGGGGGCCGTCCGCAGGGTGATGGACTGCCTGCCCAGCCAGCTGGACCGCAGGGAGAAGAAGTTCATCCTGTCCCGCATGGGCAGGAACGCCCGGTCCCGCCAGTTCGATAAGGCGTTCTCCTGGCTGTCCAATTCGTCGGCCGTCAGCTTCTTCCTCAACGCGGCCGACCCCGATAACGGGATGCTCGTATGCGACTTGGACCCGGGTATGAAGCTCTACATGGCCGACACGGGCCTCCTGGCAACGATGGCGGTGAGATCTGGAACGGTGACCGAAGAAAGCCTCCGCAGAGGGCTCTTGGTGGACGATATCGGCCTCAACAACGGGATGTTCGCAGAGAATGTCGTTGCTCAGGCTCTGCGTTCGAGGGGCAAGAAGACGTTCTATTACTCGCGCTACGCGAAGAAGTCTGATGTCGGGTCTGTGGAAGGCCAGGCCATCGAGATAGACTTCCTCATCCGCAAAGCGCGGGCCATCTGCCCGATCGAGGTCAAACCGTCCAAATGGGTCAGGCATGACTCTATCGACAGGTTCAACATGATGTTCGGCAAGCGTATAGGAAAGTCCTATGTGCTGTGCACGAAGGACCTGTCGGCAGAAGGAAATCTGGTCTTCCTGCCCATATACATGGCTTTCCTTCTCTAAAGGCTTCAGGGCTTGTGCATCATGGCCTTGGACTCCCTGTAGATCTCGTCCATCGGCCAGGTGTCGATGTAGTCCGGCGATGCCTGCAGGATCTTGAAGTGCATGTAGTCCGCGAACTCCTTGGTGGCCTTGTCGAACTCCTTCCTGTCCTCCAGGCCGGTGTCGATCTGCACCACCGAGGTGTAGCCGCACATGTCCAGGATTTCCTTGATCGTGTCCCTGGACCCTCCGGTCACGCCCTTCATCATGTCGGATGCGTTGATGAAGTCCTCCCAGTTGGTCGCCACGGCCGGCGTGAACAGCATCACGCCGGTGAACTCCTTGATGAGCCTCTGATACCCTTTCAGGCCGCCGACGGCCACGCCTATGCAGTCATCGCAGACCCTTCCGTCACGGTCCCTGAACGTGGCCACGGGGTAGCTCAGGTTGGACTGGGCCCACTTGGTGATGTCCCATCCGTAATTGCCGCACATCCCGTAGTAGAGGGCGCATGCGTCGACCCTCCCCTGCATCATGAACAGCTCGTCCTGGACGAACGACATCAGGTCCTTCGGCTCCGCATGGAGCCCCAGGTCGTTCATCTTGATCACGATCCTGAACCTGCCGTCTTTAAGGGACCCTCCGTTCAGGAAGGTCCACTCGTCCATGACGGTGTACCTGAGCCCGCAGCCGTCCATCTTGCGCCTGAGGCTGACGTTCGGCTCGGTGTCTATGACTATGATGTCCTTCTCCTCGGGGTCCGTGTCCAGGCTGTGGATGAGCTCATCCTCCAGCATCGGGCAGGCCACCACGGCCAGCACCCCCTCGGTCTTCGATTGATGGTCGTCCAATGGTCTCCTCCTCCAGTATCGTCGCGCCACGGATGGCGGATATAACGTCCTTCAATTGCGACGGCAACCGATATAACCTTTGGCTTGTTCACTTCGTGCATGGCATTCGCAGAGGGGGAGACGGTCTTCCTGGAGGATTCTAACGGCAAGCGCCTTTTCGTCAGGGTCGAGCACGGGATGGTCAAGGTCCCTTCCCTCGGAGCGATAGACGGCTCCCGCTTCAAGGACCTGGACGACGGCGACAGGCTCACCATCGTCGGCAGGAGCTACACCGTGTTCCGCCCCGGGGTCCTGGAGCTCATGGGCTCCCTCGACCGCGGAGCGCAGATCATATCCCCGAAAGACGCCGCCACGATCCTGATGCACTGCGACATCAAGTCCGGAGACAGGGTCATCGAGGTCGGCGCAGGGTCCGGAGGGCTGACCACCGCATTGCTCCACGCAGTCGCCCCGGAAGGGCACGTCCACACTCTGGAGCTCCGCGAGGAGTACGCTAAGAAGGTGGAGAAGAACGTGTCCCGCACAGGCCTCGACAGATATTGGTCATATTCTATAGGGGATGCGAGGGAGATGGACGCCGGCATCGACTGGCAGGCCGATGCCCTGACCATGGACATGCCGGACCCCTGGCTGGCGCTCCCTAACCTGGAGAAGCACCTGAAGAACGGCGGCAGGGTGTGCGCATACGTCCCCAACATGAACCAGGTGGAGTCCATAGTGGTCCTCATGAGGGAGATGGGATACGCCGACGTCTGTGCCCTGGAGAACATCCAGCGCTACCTGGAGGTCCACCCCGGAGGCGTCAGGCCGTCATTCGATACTCTGGGCCACACCGGATACCTGGTGTTCGGCAGGAAGAGGGCTCCTAAGACGGAATGACCTCTCGGAACAGCGGATTTGAAAGATATTGCTTCGAAATCCGCAGTTTCCGGGATTCATCGGGGTCCGAGTCGTCATTAGTATTATATAGGATGAGCTTATCCCAACTAAATACAAGCTTAAACTATCCACGGGCCTGTAGCTCAGCTAGGTAGAGCATCTGACTTTTAATCAGGTGGTCAAGGGTTCGAATCCCTTCAGGCCCGCCATGGACTTCATGAGCGATCGAACGGCGGATCAAGTATGAGGAAAGCATGCAGAGCATTTTCTCAAGAAACGATTTCCAGCTGACCGGGCTGGGCAGAAGTAGGTGAATCACTTGGCAGAAAACAATTCGTTCAATGTGCTCAAGCACGAGCTCGTGCCTGAGCATCATCTCCTGACGGAGGAGGAAGCGGAGGCCGTCCTTACCAGGAAAGGCATCACTCGCGACCAGCTCCCCAAGATCAGGAAAAGCGATCCCGGGATCAAGGTCCTGGAGAGTGCGCACGGACATCCTATCGAGGAGGGGAGCGTCGTGAAGATCGTCAGGAAGAGCGAGACCGCCCAGGAATTTGTGGCGTACAGGCTCGTAACAAGGGGGTAAGCGATTGAGGGACCTAGTCGATCTGTATTTCAAAGAGCACAACACGGTGAATCACCACATCTCGTCCTTCGACGATTTCCTCTCCACCAAGAACAATGTCAACAGCAGGATGCAGAGGATCGTCGACGACATCCGCGTCCCCACCGATGACGCCGAGAGGGGAGTCATCAAGCTGGACCCCGAGAGGACCGGCGGAAGGAACATCGAGATCCGCATCGGAAGGCCCAGGGACGAGGACGGCAACATCGACCCCCAGGCCAAGCCCACCATCCGCATCGAGCCCCCCAAGGTCATGGAGGCCAACGGATACAGCCACGAGCTCACCCCCATGGAGGCCAGGCTCAGGAACCTGCACTACATGTCGCCTGTGTACGTCAGGTTCGAGGTCTACGAGGACGGCATCGAGAAGGAGATGCCCGAGGGGGAGAAATGGATCCACGTCGGAGACCTTCCGATGATGGTCAAATCCTCCGGATGCAACCTGAACAAGCAGGTCATGGAGAGGAACCTCGAGCGCTCCCTCACCGACGAGGAGTACCGCGCCGAGCTCATAAAGCAGAAAGAGGACCCCAGGGAGCCCGGAGGATACTTCATCATCCTCGGTACCGAGAGGGTCCTGATCACGCTCGAGGACCTGGCCCCCAACAGGGTCATGGTCGAGTACAACGAGAAGTACGGCGCCGCAGTGGAGGTTGCCAAGGTGTTCTCCCAGAAGGACGGCTACCGCGCTCTCACCCTCGTGGAGAAGAAGAAGGACGGCATGGTCATGGTGTCCGTGCCCGTCGCCTCCGGATCCATCCCCCTCGTGGCCCTTATGAAGGCCCTCGGAATGGAGTCCGATGAGGAGATCTACGAGACCATCGTCTCCGACGAGGCGATGAGCAACATCGTCTACGCCAACATCGAGGCGTCCTTCGACAAGAAGACCTACGCCCCCAACGGCTACCACACCAAGGACGATGCCATCCTGTTCCTCGAGAGGAACTTCGCCGCCGGTCAGGCGAAGGAGTACAGGACGAAGAAGGTCGAGAGCATCCTCGACCGCTCCCTGCTGCCCCACCTCGGAGACACCGAGGCGGACCGCATGAAGAAGGCCATCTTCCTCGGGCGCATCGCGCGCTCCGTCCTCGAGCTCTCGCTCGGGAAGAGGAAGGAGGACGACAAGGACCACTACGCCAACAAGAGGCTCAAGCTGTCC
>CAVKKO010000004.1:0-14428 GCA_963656905.1 Bacteroidaceae bacterium
GCTTGAGAGCCTGTTCCCAGGCTGCGACGGTCAAGCACTCGACTGATATGTGCGGATGTGCACAGATGAGAGACATCGCCGACAACACCGGAACAGTCTCCGGCAAGCGCCATTCCTCTGCATCATCCGGCAATCTCCATGCATCCATCGATGGTGGAACGACTCCATCTGAGCGGATACAGGGCAAGAGGAACACCGCAGAATACAACGTCACATTCACTCAGCTCATCAAGCACTTGGAATTCTTGGCCACAGGTGGCGAGAGCGGCAAGGACCTCTTCATTTTCAGAGGCCAGTCGAAATCGGAATACGGCCTCCAGCCTTCTGCCATGCGGGAAGGGGAGTGCAAGAAGCTCTGGTTGCTCGATTCCGCTATAAACGATTGGAAGACAGAGCTGAAAGAGTGCTCGGGGTCCGATTGTAAGTCTGACTACGAGACCAGCCCCATGAACAGGGCAATGCGCCTGTTCTACACCCTCGCCAGCCGTCAAGGGCTGGACCTGCCCCCGCAGATCGTGGACAGGAACCTCCTAGTCGATCCGTCCAGATTCGTTATCGTCACCACAGAGAAGGACGGCACTACCAATGGGGCCTACCTGGAGCTCTCCGCCGTCGCGCAGCATTACGGCTTCCCGACGATGCTCCTCGATTGGACTCTGGACCCGCTGTGCGCCGTGTACTTCGCGGTCCAGGGCGCATTGGAAGGCCTTGCATCGGGAGATGAAGGATACGACCTGCTCGATGGCTCCTTCTCGGTCTTCGCACTGAAGGCCAGCAGGTTCAACTGGAGCGGTCCCCAGATCATGTTCAGGACGTACACTCATCACAGCAACAGGAACCTGGTGGCGCAGAAGGGGCTGTTCACATACGTCTTCCGCGAGGAACTAGATGATTAGAGCACCGTCCTCGACGTGGTAGACGGGCTACAGCGTGGGGAGATAGATCTCGAAAGAGGTTATCCAGTCGATGATACGCCAACGCTCATCAAGTACAACGTCCGGTACTGCGAGGTGCTGAAGGCGATGGACTATCTGAGGCAGAGGTTCAAGACCTCGGACACGTTCTTTCCCGGCTACGAGGGTGCGGTCCGGGCTATGAAGGACCACATGGACTATCAGGTCCTGAAGAAGTTCATCGATGATGAGATCCGGCCTGTTCAGGACCGAATCGTCCGCATCTGAAGGACCCGGAACAGATGGATAGTGGGGCCGGAGCCCCGGAGACAACTGAACGGTAAAAGCAGCCCCGGGGGAACCCCCGGGGCCATTAACGCCATCAGGCGAGGAGGTCTTTCATGTCCTTCTCGACGGTGCTGATCGGCTGTATGCCGAAGTTCTCCACGAGGAAGTTCAGCACGTTGGGAGAGACGAACGCCGGGAGCGAGGGTCCGAGGCGGATGCCCTTGATGCCGAGGGACAGGAGGGTCAGCAGGATGCAGACGGCCTTCTGCTCGTACCAGGAGAGCACCATGGACAGGGGCAGCTCGTTGACGGTGCATCCGAACGCCTCGGAGAGGGCCACGGCAACCTTGATCGCTCCATACGCATCATTGCACTGCCCCATGTCCATGAGGCGGGGCAGGCCGGCGATGGACCCGATGTCCATGTCGTTGAACCTGTACTTCCCGCAGGCCAGGGTCAGCACCACGGTGTCTGCAGGAGTAGCTGCGACGAAGTCCCTGAAGTAGCTGCGGGACCCGCGAGTGCCGTCGCATCCGGCCACGAGGAAGAAGTGCTTGATCGCTCCTGCCTTCACGCCTTCGATGACCTTGTCGGCCACGGAGAGCACTGTGCCGTGCCCGAACCCGGTGGTCAGGGTGCCGGCAGTCTCCACGGTGGACTCCTTGAACCCTCCGAGCTCCAGGGCCTTGGCGATCACGGGGGAGAAGTCCTCTCCCTCGATGTGGGCGGTACCGGGGAACGCGACGGTTCCGCAGGTGAAGACCCTGTCCTTGTACCCGTCGGTGGGGGGCATGATGCAGTTCGTGGTGAACAGCATCGCCGCAGGCACTCCTTCGAACTCCTTCTTCTGGTTCTGCCAGGCGGTCCCGAAGTTGCCCTTAAGGTGGGGGTACTTATTCAGCTCCGGGTAGGCATGCGCGGGAAGCATCTCGCCGTGGGTGTAGACGTTGATCCCCTTTCCGGCGGTCTGCTCCAGGAGCGCTTTCAGGTCCTTCAGGTCGTGGCCGGAGATGATGATGGCGGGCCCGGGCTCCACGCCGCGGGAGACGGTGGTGGGAGCAGGAGTCCCGAAGGTCTCGGTGTTGGCGCGGTCCAGCATCTCCATGCAGGTCAGGTTGGCGGTTCCGACTGCCATGACCTCGGGAAGGAGCTCGTCCATTCCGCCGTCGGAGCCGACGGCGCGGAGGCCCTTGTAGATCTCGGCGTTGACAGACGCATCTGTATATCCGAGCACCATGGCGTGGTATGCGTATGCGCACATCCCGCGGAGCCCGAAGAGGATCAGGGACTTCAGGGAGCGGATGTCCTCGTCGGCGCCCCAGAGCTCGGACATGTCCATGGGCTTCACATCTCCGGCAGCTTTCTTCACGTTCGCAATCTGCGCCCTGAGGTCGGCGCAGTCGAAGTCCACGTTGGTCAGGGTGGAGAACATGGCCCTGATGACCATATTATCGATATCAGGAGTCGACTGCTTGCCGTCCAGGGACCGGGCCAGGGCCACGAGGGCTCCGGTGAGCTCGTCCTGGAGGAGGGCGGCTTCGGTGGTCTTCCCGCAGACTCCGGCAGATCCGGTGCAGCCTTTGCCGCCCGCGGTCTGCTCGCACTGGAAACAGAACATCTTGTCGGTCATTTCGATTACCTCACAATGGGTGGCTCTCATTAGGTCATGTGTTAAATATAACGGACTCGTTGTTTTTACAACATGAAGAGAGAGCTGCAGGTCCTGAAGGAGTCCGCCCTTTTCCAAGGCGTCGATGAGAACGAGATCGCCGAGATGGCCAAATGCATGGGAGCATACAAGGTCAAGTACGCCGAGGGCGAGCTCCTGTTCCGCCGCGGAGACCGCATCGACTGGATAGGCATCGTCCTGGACGGGAAGGTGGAATCCGTCAAAGAAGACTGGTGGGGCAACCGCACGGTGATGGCCGAGTATCAGAAAGGGCAGCAGATCTGCTGCGAGTACGCCTGCTCTCCCGGCGAGAATCTCGACGTCAGCATGATCGCCGTGACGCAATGCGAGGTGATGATGTTCAACATCGGCAAGGTGGCCAATGTATGTCCGACATCGTGCGAGTTCCACCAGAAGCTCATCAAGAATCTCATGATGACTCTGGCAAGAGATTCCATATCCCTGAACATGAGGCTCGACGAGATGTCCAAGAGGTCCACCCGCGACAAGATATGCGCCTTCCTGTCGGACCAGGCCCGCAGAGCAGGGTCCAACGACTTCTTCATACCTTACAACAGGCAGGAGATGGCAGACCGTCTCGGAGTGGAGCGCAGCGCCATGTCCGGGGAGCTTGGGAGGATGCAGAGGGACGGGATAATAGAGTTCGAGAAGAACCACTTCATCCTGAAGTGATATATCCGCGGGGGAACCCCCCGCGGAAAGGATGTTCAGAGGACCTCTTCCAGCTTGGAGAGCATCTCCGTGGTGTCATGGGCCAGGAGCCAGACGGTCCTGTCCTTCTTGGCGCCCTTGTCGACGATGAAGTCGGGGATCTCCTTGCACTTCTTCAGAGCCTTCTCGGTCCCTTCCGAGTACTTGTCCTTGCCCATCTCCGCCACGACAGAAGTCATTCCCACTTCCTCGATCACATCCATGAGGTCGTCGCTGTAGGCGATGCTCATGATGCACCTGACCTCGGGGTCGTGCTTCATCACCGTCAGGAGGATGTAAGACAGCCCTTCGGCCGTCCCGAACTTGGACGGCCCGTTCTTCCTGAGCAGGCCGTTGCGGACGGTGAGCTTCTTGTCTATGGCGGCGATCTCCTCAGGCCCGGCGGCGTCCTTCAGGGCCATGGCGATGTTCATGCCGCCTTTCGGCACGAACTCGTCGGGGACGCTGTCCACGATCTTCGCGGACGCGGCGTCCAGCTGGTCCAGGACCTGGAACTTCTCCATGTCGCCCTTGACCTTGACGATCGGGTTCACCACAACATCGCCTTTCCCTATGGCATACTGCGTCGCTATCGATTCCTGCACCAGCTCCCTGGACTTCATCACGGCGTTGACCACGTCCAGGCCCTTCGCCATGTTCGCGGTGATGAACGAGGACAGGACGCATCCGCTTCCGTGTCCCGCTTTCTTCAGGCGGGGGTATTCGTACTTGGTGAACTCCGAGGACAGGTACAGGAAGTCTGTGACCTTAGGGGTGTTGAAGTGCCCTCCTTTGAGATACACCGACGAGCCCTGCTTCCCGATGAGCTCGCAGGCGAGCATCAGGTCGTCCTTGGACTTGATCGTCATCTTCGCCAATACTTCCGCTTCATGCTTGTTGGGGGTCACCAGCTCGCAGATGGGCAGGAGCTTTTTCTTAAGTGCCTGCACCAGGCTGTCGTCGCATAGGGACGACCCGGTTCCGGATATCATGACGGGGTCGACGATCAGGGGCATCTCATGGTCCTCCAGGATGTCCGCCACCGTCTCCACGATCTCTGCGCTGTACAGCATGCCTGTCTTGACTGCCTTGATGTCGCAGTCCTTCAGCACAGCCTGCAGCTGCGCCTTGATGAACTCTTCCGGCATGGGGAAGATGCCGTCGACCACGGTTGTGTTCTGGGCCGTGACGGCGGTGATGACTGAAGCGGCATGGACACCGACGGCGGACATGGCCTTGACATCGGCCTGTATGCCCGCGCCTCCGATGGAATCGGAGCCTGCCACTGTGAGAGCGGTTCTCATGCCTGAGCTTATGCCTATATTGTATAAAAATGGAGATTGGACGGGCCGTTCTTTCCCTGCGGCATCGCCGCCGCCTATCGTCGGGCGCCCGTGCCCGTTCGCGTATCCTTATATACCGAAAGCCCCAATCAGTCGCCGATGAAGGTCTACAGCACTCATTTCATCCTCAAAGGCGATTCCGATTACAAGGACCTTGCAAAGGTCTTCCCGGACATACTCAAGATGTTCCTGGAGGACATCGGCCAGATGCCTGAGGAGGAGGAGCTTCTGCAGATGCTGATAGAGCTCAACATGATCGACCTTGAGCAGAACAGGAAGCCCGAGGGCTACAACCGCAAGGGAAAGGTCCGTCTCATCTTCCCCATGGACAGGAAGGAGTTCTACCTCAAGACCTTCTCCAAGGCCCAGGACCTGGGCCACATCGCCGACAACATCAGCAACATGCTGACCGCGGCGGGGATCCAGTTCGAGATCAAGAAGGACGACAACGTGGCCTTCGACTGATTTCGTCGCAGGTCATCATCCGATTTCGGCTTCTTCGCGCATATAGGTCATATGTTGTACCTATTTCGGCCTTATTGCCACATTTTCTATACCCACGCGAGCCATAATGCTCCGTGGAGATATCCGACGGAGACCTGACCGAGTTCTTCGGAGCGCTCATGCCAGTGATGGACGAGCGCAGGCGCAGGCTCCTGGCGGGCGCCGTGTCCGAGCTGATCGGCCACGGCGGCGCCCAGAGGGTGTCGGGCATCACGGGGATCTCCGAGACCACCATCTCCAAGGCCAGGAAGGAGCTGAAGGGCCTGCCCAGGGACCCGAAGGCCAGGCCGAGGCCGGATGACATCGACCGCGCCCGCGCACCGGGCGCCGGCAGGAAGAGCGTATGCGAGGCCAATCCGCAGGCGTCCGAGATGCTGGAGCTCCTGATGGAAGGCAACATCTTCTCCGATCCGGGCAGCCCCCTGTCCTGGACCACCAAGAGCTACCGCGACCTGTCCGACAGGATGAAGGAGCTCGGATCGGGCGTTAGCCATGTGACCGTCGGGAAGATGCTGGCGGAGCTGGGGTACAGCCCCCAGCAGCGCAGCCGGTTCTCGGGCGCGGGAGTGCTGGGACCGGACCGGGACGCGCAGTTCAGGCTGGTCCGCGACAGGGCGGAGCTGTTCATCGGGCTGGGGCAGCCGGTGATATCGGTCGAGGTCGAAGTCCCGGAGGGATGCCACCATCCGGGCCTGACGGAAGGGGGGCAGTGTTCCGCATCGGCCACTGCGTGTTTCACGGCAGGATGCATAAGGTCCTGGTGGGAGGGGGCCGGGAAGGCGCATCATCCCGATGCCACGGATGTGATGGTCGTCACCGAGCACGCCATGGGGCACAGGCGCCGCATGATGCATGATGAACTCGGGAAGCTGGCCGCCGAGACGGGGATGGCATTCCATGTCATCCATCTTCCTCTGGGGACCTCGAGATGGAACAGCGTCGTGAACCGGATGACGTTCTCCATCGGCAAAGGCCCGGATGCCGTGTCGGGGATGTCCATGAACGCTGTCGTGAGCATGATAGCTGCTGCGGACAGCAGTGCGTTCCGCTCGTTCGGGCCGTCGGCGCACGGGGTCATCTCGCTGAGGTGCGACGGGGGATGGGACTACAGTGTCGGTCCGGAGGCCTGAAGATCCCCCAGGTTATTGGTTTACACACCGTTAAAACGGCTCATAGCATGTTATCGATGCTGGAGCCCGTGCCACAGCGGCTCGGGACAAGGCCGAGAGCGATATGGATGCAGGTGCACGGATGCACATGCCGGAAGAGGCTCGGGGATCGGACCGGGAACCTCGTATTTCCGGATGGATCGCGCTGTTCGATATCCGGCTGCATCAGACCGCATCGCATGTGATGGATCCGCATTATCATCGATCTCTGCCACGGGCTGAGGAGGCAGTATATGAACAGAACGAAGACGATCATGCTGATTAGCGCTGTTTTGACCGTGGTCATTGCCGCTGCCGCAGTGCAGGCAGGCGATCCGTCGGACACAGGGGATGCACAGGCTGTGCCCGGCGAATCCATCCTGGCAGAGGCCGGAGGAACGCCCGGTCACGGGCAGGAGGCGGTCATCGCCGATGCCGCTCATACAGGCATCGGCGGGGAAGGTGCAACAGCGGTCCTCGAATCGATAGCCGTCGCGCATCTACCCTCCAAGACGAAGTATGCTGCCGGAGAGTCCTTCGACGGCGACGGGATGGTGATCGAGGCCAGTTATAGCGACGGGACCAAGAAGGACATAACATCCGAGTGCACATGGTCCGGGGATCCCTTGACCGAATCGACCACGTCGGTCACGGTCGGATATTCGGAGAGCGGAGTCGAGTGCTCCTGCGATGTCGAGATCGAGGTGTCCCCGCCGATCCTGAAGTCGATAACGATCGTTCGCCCCCCGTCCAAGACATCATACATCCCGGGGTACAAATTCAACAAGAGCGGGATGATCGTGAGAGCGATATACTCTGATGAGACGTGGAAGACCGTCACCGAGTACGGAGTGGTTGACGGCAGCCTGGGATTGAGGCCCTCGGCCACTTCCGTGACGATAGAATACACGGAAGGCGGGATCACGGTACAGGCCTCGCAACCGGTGACCGTCACCTATCTGGAGTCGGTGTCCGTTCGCGATCCGCCCAAGAAGACCCAATATGTCGCGGGAGAGAAGTTCAAGAGCGACGGTCTGGTGCTCAGGATGCATTTCCATGACGGCCAGACGCTCGACGTCGGTTCATACGATGTCATCCCGTCGGGATCTCTGGACACATCCGTCACAGAGGTAAGGCTGAGAGTCGAGTATTATGGCATAGAAAAGGAGTGCACCTATCCCATCCGTGTCACCGAGACTCTGGTCGATCCGGAGATCGCCTACTTAGAAATCAACGATCCTCCGACGAAGACCTCCTATGCAGCAGGAGAGTCCTTCGACAGCTCCGGGATGAAAGTGTATGTGCAGTGGACCGATGGAACAGGTCACTATGCCTCGGGATACACGGTATTGCCCGACAGGCCTCTGGAGGCTTCGGACACCAAGGTGACCATTGTTTATGCCCGTGATGGCAGCACGAAGTCGGTCGATCTGGACATCACCGTCGCCCCAGCGCCGGTGACCCTGAAGGCCGTATCGATAGGATCTCCTCCGACGAAGACGTCCTACCTGGCAGGAGAGCCCTTCGACAGGTCCGGCATGGTCGTGAAGGCAGAATATTCGGATGGATCTGCGAAGGACGTCACAGGATACGACGTGTCCCCTGCAGGGGGCTTGACCGTGGCCGTTGCATCTGTGACGATCAGCTATACCGAAGGCGGCATCACGAGGACGGTCGAACAGGCTGTCACCGTCACGCCGGCGCCCGTCAGCCTGGTGTCCGTATACATCAAGTCGTCCCCGGCCAGGACGTCATATGCCGTAGGAGAAACCTTCGACAGTTCCGGGATGGTCGTGATAGCGCGTTATTCCGACGGAACCGCCAAGGACGTTTCCGAGCGCATAGTCTCTTCCGGTGCTGCTTTGACGGCGTCCGACAAGACGGTGACAATCAGCTATACCGAAGACGGTATAACGAGGACGGTCGAACAGGCTGTCACGGTCGCCGAGAAGGTCCTCACAGGCATATCCGTGAAGAGCCCTCCCGCCAAGACGGAGTACGACGCCGGCCAGACCTTCGAGCCCGACGGCATGGCGATCACGGCGACGTTCAATGACGGCTCCGAAGAAGACATCGTCTCAGGGTTCGCATGGACTCCCGACGGGGCGCTGTCTGTCGCCGATGACAAGGTCATCATATCCTACAAGGCCAACGGCATCGTCAAGACCTGCGAACTGGAAGTCGCCGTCTTTTCACCGACGCCTGTCCCCGCGCCCGATCCAACTCCCGTGCCCGCGCCTGTCCCGTCGCCGGTTCCGACACCCGCACCGGAATCCGGCAAGAAGGAGGTCCTTCCGGACGGCACGGAGGTCACCACCACGACCGAGTCAGGCAAGACGGACATCAAGGTCTCTTCCAAGGATGGCAGCGTCAAGACCGAGGCTGTCAGGACCGAAAGGCCCGATGGGACTGCCGAGGTGGAGATCAAGACGACGGTCTCCTCGGATGCGGCATCTTTGGACGACGCCCTGTCTGCAGCTGCCGCCCAGATGGACGTGGCCTCTTCCAAGCTTGCAGGCGATACGACGAGGGTCGTCGAGGTCAGCCTGCCCGGAAACACGTTCGAGGTGGACCTGTCCCCGAAGACCATGGCGGAGATCGCCGTTGCCGGGGCCGCCGTCGAGTTCATCGGGTCTGCAGGGAGCATACTCGTCACTCCCGAAGTCTCCAAGGCCCTCGGATCCAAGACGGGCGACATCTCCCTCACGGTCGGGACCGCGGACAAGTCGAAGATGAGCGACGCCCAGAAGAAGATCGTAGGCGACAGTGCCGTCTTCAATCTGAAGGTGATGGAGGCCGGCAAGACGTTCTCCGCCCTCGGCGGGAACGTCACAGTCGCCCTGCCCTACACCCTGAAGGCCGGGGAGGACCCCTCGAAGGTGAAGGTCTACCACGTGGACGACAACGGGGTGCTCAACGAGCACGTCGCGCAGTACGACTCTGCGACAGGTACGGTGTCATTCGTGACCGACCACTTCTCGTACTGGATGGTGACCGCTGCCGAGCCTGCTCCGACGCCCGAACCCGGGCCTTCGCCGGAGCCCAAGCCCGAGCCGTCGGGCAGCGGTAGCGGCGTTGCGGTCTGGATAGCCGTGGTGCTCGCGATCGCAGCTGTCGGCGCCGCGGTGTACGTGCTCCGCGACAGGATCCTCTGATCCATCCGGGACCGGAGATCAAACAGCGGGGCGACCCGCTGATCCCCTGTCCCCCCGGGGCTCCGAGACGGGACAGGCCAACCTTTCCTACCGTGGCAAGCGCGAGCCGGAACGGCGGATCGTCGACGGTTGCAGACGCCGCCGGAATGCGGATGGCAATCGCATCATGGTGCCGGCCAGCGCATCCAGGCCTCCTTCGTTTTATTGATTTACATACTGTTAAAACGACTCATAGCATGCTATCAACGCTGGAGCCCATGTCCCCGATGGCATGTGGCGACGGTTGGGTGGTGAGACGGTCGTCAGTGCATGAGCAGGAAGTTCCGATAGCCGTCCGGCATCCGGTCTGAGCGGCCCGTGCCTTTGTGCGGAAAGCGGCTCCGCGTTCTTCTGCATCTATCTCAGCGGAGGCTCTGAATCTGCGCCTGTCCCCCCCCCCACCACAGCTAAAGGAGACAGCATATGAACAAAAGATCTGCAATCATGCTGATCTGCGCCGTCCTGGCCATGGCGATCGCCGCAGCAGCGGTGCCGACAGGCTTCCAGGACACCGCCTACGGAGATTCGACCATCGGCGCATCGATCAGCGAGAACATATATGCACAGCAAGGGGAGGCGGTCAGCCTTGAACGCGATATCGCCCTTACGGGTGCGACGTTCGTCTATACGGCGAAAGACACATCGGTCAAAGATTGGTTCACCGGATTGTCCGACCAGGTAACAGGATTGAAAGTGAAGGTGAAGGACGAGGTGTCTGCCGGCGCGACATCCATGACGCTGATCTTCAGCGGAACACCTTCCGGGACCGATTCATTGTCCAAGACTCTCGGCATCACCATTCCGGCGGCTTCGACGAGCTCGACCGAGAACATCTCCGCGAGCTACATCTACATGCTTCGCGACACATACGGCATCCAGACAGTATCAGAACCCGAGCATCTGTCCGACATCCTGAGCATCACCTCGAAGACACTCTGTCCGTTCAACGAGGCCAAACTTTCCAAGAGCATGGAGGTCTCTGAGCTCGTGGCAGAGATGGGGCAACAGACAACCCTCGATCTCAACGGCTTCACGCTGACCACGAGCGTGAACCCCATAACCATCAAGGACACGCTCTCTCCCGTGTTCAAGATCCGCAACGGAACCTTGGAGCAGAAGACCGCCGGGGTGCCGATATTGCACCTGGACAGCAGCTCCATAACTGATCCCAAAGCAGGCCTGGACATCGCCGGCGTCACGTTCAAGGGGACAACGGGCGTCACCGCGGTCAAGTACACGGGAACCGGCGACGGCAGCTATCTGTCAGTGGATGATTATACATCCAACCCCACGAGAGTACAGGATTGCGCGATAGCATTCGACGGATTCCCTATGGCATCCCTATCGGACCTCACGGTCACCACGACATCAGGGAGCACCCAGCTGTTCAAACCGATGGCCGACGGGACCAAGACCGTCGGAAGCGTCCTCGGATACGGCATGGTGATGTCCTACACCGACTCGGCTTCAACAATGAAGAGGTATGCCGACGATTCCACCTCCGCATTCGCGGAGACGGCGTATGCGTCTCCCGGCTATCCGTTGAGCGTCATCGCACAGGAGCACACCATAACCCTGCCCAGCGTAACAGGGTACACCGTCCAATCCGTGGACGGATATGTCACGAAGGTGGGCGACGGATGGCCGTACAAGTTCACGGTATCTCCGGATCCTGGATACGAGGTGTTGTATGTTAAGGCCAATGGAAGTGTTCTGTATGCATCCGGCGGAGAGTATACCATCGATAGCGTGAAAAGGGATGTGCTCATAACTGTCGTGATCAGGCTGCCTACACCCAACGCCGTATTCACGGCCACAGGATCCGACACAGGGAAGCTCACGAACGTGGATTCCGGGATGAAGTACCAGATGAACGGCGGAATCCATATCGCTATAACAACTACCGAGGTCGAGCTTACCGGAGTGACCCAAGGCAAAATCAACGTGTGGGCTGTGGGAAACGGCACGGATACCCTTAATTCGTCAGACCAGATAATACAGGTCTATACGCAATCAGAGCCCTCAGTCGGTCTTCTCTTCGCGCTCGCTCCGACTTCCGCCGGAGGGTCCGACGGACGCATAAGGGGAACGACGGCCGCGATGGAATATAAAGAACAAGGTTCATCCGGCCCCTGGACAACGGCCGGAGAAGGCGAGACGACGGGGCTGTCCAAAGGCTGGTACGTTCTGCGCTACAAAGCACATGACAACTATCTCGCATCGAGCTCTGCGGCGATGGAGGTCCCGGAGTACGCGGCCCTCACCGCATATTGCAACAGCCCTGCGATCCTGCAGGCGGGAGCAGCATCCGAAAGCACGATCACGATCGGAATAGCGCTCACGGAGTTCAAGAGCATCGCTGCGGGAGAGGACATCACGTCATGGTTCGCGGGCCTGCCCGCGGGCATAACCGCGACGACGGCATCATCGGTCGCGGACAGTTCGTCCTACATGGAGGTGAAGTTCTCCGGGACTTCCGCATCTTCGGATTCCGTCTCTGTCTCATTGACGATATCCATCCCGACTGCGAGCACGTATGCGGCCGGCAACGTCGAAGGCGAAGGGATCATGTTCCTGTACGGCGCCGACGGGTACCAGACCGTGTCCGAACCGGGTCATTTCGAAGATGCCCTGAAGGCCGCCGGTTCATCGGGCGCGATGTTCACGAAGATCAGGCTGGGCGGAGACTTGAACGTCGGCGATGTGGGCGAGGTCACGTCGTTCGGCAGCATAGAGCTGGACCTCAACGGCAAGACGCTGACCGTGCCGAACGGCATCCGCATCAAAGCTTCATCGGCGATCGACGACACTACCTTCACTCTCAAGAACGGCAGCATCACGAGCACGGCCGCGAACGCGAGAATACTCGAACTGCACATGAAGCATGCCGTTGTCGACGGCGTCGCGTTCAACAACGCGTCCGACGGGACCGCGATCTATTGCACATGGGCCGAGAACAGCAAGCTGACGGTCTCGGATTCGACGGTCGAAGGCGGAGCGGCCGGGTTCGGTAATTACTGGGAATACGAGTTCTCGGAGCTGACCGTTAACAGCGATTCGGGATCGATACTGACGAAACTGATTAGCGGTGATTATCCTGTGTATTCGTTACTCAAGACCGGCCAGGCCATGAAGTGCTTCTACAACGGCAGCCCTTCGGGCCCGAAGTTCTTCGACGGTACATCGTCGGAGTACACCGGCCGCATATACGCCAGTTCAGAGCCCGGAAAGACTCCGGTGCCCATCATAATAAGGGCGCTCGAGCCCAGGACCCCGATGACCGACTCTCTTGTCCCGCTGACCGACCTGACCCGTGCCTATACGGGGTCCGAGCTGGTCCCGACGTTCGGAGGCGGCCTCTTCGAGGGCGTGGACTACAATGTGACGTACACGGCCGTCACGGGCACGCTGAGCTCCGGCGGCAAGCCGGAGGGCCTGGGAACCTACGAAGTGAAGGTGGAAGGGATCAACTTCTACGACAGCTCGTTCACGAAGACCTTCACGGTGGCCTACGGGGTCACGCTGGTCTCCGGAACGGGATACAAGCTGACGTCCGACTCGGGGGCTTCTACCGTGGAGGCCGGAGGAGATTTCTCCTTCACCCTGGAGATCATGACGGGATACCAGAAGAAGGCATCCGGGTTCGCTGTGAAAGTGGACGGAACAACGGTTCTGACCGAGACGTCCCCCGGCTCCGGCAAGTACAAGATATCCGCAGTGGACTCCAACAAGGAGGTCACCGTGGAGGGCGTTGCCATCTCTCGCACGATCACTCTGACTCCCGGAACAGAGTACGTCCTATCCTCGGACTCCGGGTCTGATAAGGTGGCAGACGGAGACGACTTCTCCTTCACTATCCAGATCCAACCCGGATACCAGAAGGGAACGGCCTTCGCGGTGAAGGTGGACGGCAATCCTTTGACCGAGACGTCTACGGATAAGTACAAGATCCTCAACGTCACCGCCGACGTGGAGGTCACAGTGGAGGGCGTGGAGGCCATGACCCCCACCATAACCCTGACCCCCGGGACGGGATACACCCTGACCCCCGGAGGCTCCGCCACCGTGGCCTACAACACAGACTTCTCCTTCACCCTGACGATCGACACCGGATACCAGGAGGGATCCGGGTTCGCGGTGAAGGTGGACGGAACCCCCATCATGGAGACCTCTCCGGGCAGTTACACCATATCCTCGGTGACTTCCGACAAGGTAGTCACCGTCGAAGGGGTGGAGGCCATCACCCTCAATATAACCCTGACCTCCGGAGCCGGATACACGCTGACGTCCGACTCGGGGGCTTCCACCGTGTCCTACGGATCGGACTTCTCCTTCACCCTGACGATCGAGTCCGGATACCAGAAGAAGGCATCCGGGTTCGCGGTGAAGGTGGACGGAACCCCCATATCCGAGACGTCCCCTGGCTCCGGCAAGTACAAGATATCCGCAGTGGATTCCAACAAGACGGTGACCGTCGAAGGAGTCGCTCTCTCCCGTACCATCACGCTGACGTCCGATACGGGATACGTGCTGTCCCCCGATTCGGGAGCACTCACGGTGGCTGACGGAGACGACTTCTTCTTCACTATCCAGATCCAACCCGGATATCAGAAGGGATCTGGGTTCGCGGTGAAGGTGGACGGCAATCCTTTGACCGAGACGTCTACGGATAAGTACA
>CAVKKO010000004.1:14827-40737 GCA_963656905.1 Bacteroidaceae bacterium
TCGAGTCCGGATACCAGAAGAAGGCATCCGGGTTCGCGGTGAAGGTGGACGGAACTCCCATATCCGAGACGTCCCCCGGCAAGTACACGATATCCGCAGTGGATTCCAACAAGACGGTGACCGTCGAAGGAGTCGCTTTCTCCTACGAGATCACCCTGACCCCCGGGACGGGATACACCCTGTCCTCGGACTCAGGGCTCGATTCGGCGGCAGAGGGAGACGCCTTCTCCTTCACTCTGGGGATCGACCCCGGATACCAGGAGGGATTGGATTTCGCGGTGAAGGTGGACGGAACACCCATCTCCGAGACGTCCCCCGGCAAGTACACGATATCCGCAGTGAACTCCGTCAAGACCGTGACCGTGGGAGGCGTCGTGGCGATGAGCTCCATATCTGTGAAGGCCGGCCCCGATAGGACGGACTACAAGGTCGGCCAGACCTTCGATCCGACTGGACTGGTGCTATCAGCTATCTATGGGGACGGGTCGACGAAGGAGATCACGTCCGGATACACCTATTCGCCGGACACTGCTCTGGGCACCTCGGACAACACGATAACAGTATACTACGCCGAGGGGACGTTCTCGTACGATACGACGATAGCCATAACAGTCGCCGACTCTGCCTTGACCGGCATAACCGTGAAGACAGAGCCGTCCAAGAAGGACTACAAGGTGGGCCAGACATTCGATCCGACGGGAATGGCGATCACGGCGTCCTTCGACGATTCCACCACTCAGGACCTCACCTCAGGGTTCACCTGGAGCCCCAACGGAGCGCTGGCCGCCACCGACACCGAGGTGACCATATCCTACGAGATCAACGGCGTCAAGAAGGAATGCAAGGTGGAAGGCATAACCGTCACAGGCTTCACGGTGACGTTCGATAGCAATGGCGGAAGCGGTAGCATGACAGATGTAACGAACCTCTATGGAACGTACACTCTGCCCGAATGCACCTTCGGTGCTCCGACAGGGAAGAAATTCGATGCGTGGTCCGAGTCTGGTACAGGGGCGGCGATCTCCGGACCGACGATCGATGTCACTGCAGACATCACCCTCTATGCTCTCTGGAAGGATATCACGAGCACCATAACCCTGGCCACCGGGACGGGATACACCCTGACCGCGGACGGACCCACCACGGTGTCCTACGGAGACGACTTCTCCTTCACCCTGGAGATCCTCGCGGGATACCAGAAGGGATCGGCCTTCAAGGTCCTGGCCGGAGCGACCGAGCTGACCGAGGCGTCCGGGAAGTACAAGATCCTCAACGTCACCGCCGATGTGGAGGTCACAGTGGTAGGGGTGGAGGCCATCGCCCCCACGGTAACCCTGGCCACCGGGACGGGATACACCCTGACCGCGGACGGACCCACCACGGTGTCCTACGGAGACGACTTCTCCTTCACCCTGGAGATCCTCGCGGGATACCAGAAGGGATCGGCCTTCAAGGTCCTGGCCGGAGCGACCGAGCTGACCGAGGCGTCCGGGAAGTACAAGATCCTCAACGTCACCGCCGATGTGGAGGTCACAGTCGAAGGGGTCCAGGCTGTACCTGCGCCCACCCCCACTCCGACACCGACGCCTACGCCCACACCTACGCCTACCCCGACCCCCACACCCACTCCGGAGCCCAGCAAGAAGGAGGTCATGCCCGACGGGACGGAGGTCACCACCACGACCAAGTCCGGCGAGACCGATCTGGAGGTCGTCTCCAAGGACGGGAAGGTGAAGACCGAAGCGGTCAGGATCGAGAAGGCCGACGGTAACGCCACGGTCGAGATCAAGACCGTAATCTCCTCAGACACCGAGTCCCTGAAGGACTCCATGTCCGCCGCCGTGGCCCAGATGAGCATAGCCTCGTCCAAGCTCGCAGGCGAGACGACGAGGATCGTCGAGGTCAACCTGCCCGGCAGCACGTTCGAGGTGGAGCTGTCCCCGACGACCATGGCCGACATCGCCATCGCCGGCGCCGTTGTGGAACTCACCGGGTCGGCAGGGAAGGTCACCGTGTCCCCCGAGGTCTCACAGGCCCTCGGATCCAAGACAGGCGACATCTCCCTCACGGTCGGGACCGCGGACAAGTCCGAGATGAGCGATGCCCAGAAGAAGATCGTAGGAGACAACGCCGTCTTCGACCTGAAGGTCATGGAAGCTGGCAAGACATTCTCCGCCCTCGGCGGGAACGTCACAGTCGCCCTGCCCTACACCCTGAAGGCCGGCGAGGACCCCTCGAAGGTGAAGGTCTACCACGTGGATGACAACGGGGTGCTGAACGAGCATGTCGCGCAGTACGATGCCGCCACCGGAACGGTGTCATTCGTGACCGACCACTTCTCGTACTGGATGGTGACCGCCGCCGAGCCTGCTCCGACGCCCGAACCCGGGCCTTCGCCGGAGCCAAAGCCCGAGCCGTCCGGCAGCGGTAGCGGCGTTGCGGTCTGGATAGCCGTGGTGCTCGCGATCGCGGCGGTCGGCGCCGCGGTGTACGTGCTCCGCGACAGGATCCTCTGATCCATCCGGGACCAGAGATCAAACAGCGGGGCGACCCGCCTCTTACCGTCCCTTCGGGGACGGGATCCATCCCTCATCCAGGGTGGCAATCCTTATCTTCTGCCACTCAGGCATTTTGCATCCAATGTTGTCCCATGATCGCTATATGGGTTCGATTTGGCAGGATTGTCCGCTGTAAAGGGCAGTGCAGGTTCTCGGGGGCCGCCATGCGCATCCCCGGATGAAGGCCACACATACAGAGAGCAGGGACTCCGGTCCGCATTTATTCGCGCACTGGGGAGATGGCCATCCTATCGCGGGGGATTTTGTTCCTGCAGTCTATCAGGAATCGACCGGTCAGGCCTCCGTGCGGACCAAGGTAATTCGTTTACACATGTTCAAAACCTGTTAACGCCTGTTGATGTTGGACGTATCGTCCAACTAATGATTGAGGTTTAAAAAATGAAGAAAAGGATGTTCTTTGCAGTGATGGTCGCCATCATGATGGTGGCCATGACGGTGTCGTTCAACGCATCCGATGACAACGATGCGCTGACACCGAGCAGTAATTTGGAATTGAATGAAGGTACAACGGTCATATATGTTGCCAGCGGGACCAATCACTCGACCACATACAGTGTCAAGACGAGCACTATACCTGATGGATACAGCGGCGCTGACGTCAGTTGGCGTCTCGCGGATCTCGATGATGGGAACTGCATATCGTTTAGCGATACTGACGGTGTTTTTATTGCGACAGGAGGATCTGTTACTGTATATGGTAGAAGCGTCGGGTCGGTCGAGCTTATCGCTGAGATAGTCGATGGCGATCTTGAAGATGACTATATCGTATCGGTAGTGGTCGTGGTATTCAGCAGCCCTACTGCGAACGCAACCGAATTCCACTTCTTCTTCCAGATCGACCCCGCAGGGTATGCTTACGCCCAGGGCCAAGGTGCCACAGTTGCCCTTCCAAGCGGAAAGACCATGGCAGATTTCAATGCAGGTTTTTGGGTCACAGTCAATCAGAGTAGTGTCGGTGGAACTTTCAACGCGCTGACAGCATTGCAGTGGTATCTGGATCAGAACGATTGGAACAACGATATAGCCTCATCCGGATGGATACAGAGCCTTCTCAATTTGGGCACCTATTCTGCGTCTGGAGGGGTGTACTACTACTGGGCGCAGTATCATGCCGTACCTGATACTTCCGGGGATGGAGGACACTGGGCATTCAACAACACAACGCTGTCATACATTACGAGCGTGGACAGCTCATACATAGGTCTGATCTTCTGGGGATCCCCAAGCAGCTCTTCGATGCCAGATTTCCCCGGCTACGATACCGCATGATTCAATGATCGGACCCGGCTTTGCCACACGGCGGGCTGGGTCCGAGAACTGGTGATGAAAATGTGGGTGAGAAAGCAATACCTGAAGTTCGTTCCACTGCTGGCCATCGTTGTATGTACCTTCGCACTAGAGTTGCAATGGGCGGAACCCGCCGATGCTGATGGTGCCGGAGGGGCCGGTTATTCCGTGGAAGGGACGACTCTGCTGATCTATGAGAATATCGATTCCAAAGATCAGCTGGATCTTGATTCTCAGTCTTGGGCTCAGATCAAAGAAGTTCTTATCGATGACAGTGTCATTAGGATTGCCGACGGCAGTCTTTCGAAGTGCGTGAACGTCAATAGCGTCACAGCACCCTACGGGCCGTTCAAGGACAAGATCCCCGAGCTATTCGGGACTCAGGGCTATCCGAGTTGCAACATCATTCTGTTGGAAGGAAGCTACAAGCATCTCATCCTCTGTGCGGGAGAGATAGGATCGGGATACGCGGGAGACATCACGATCAGAAGCGTCCAGATCTATTCGAAATGCAATTCCTTACCGACAGGGGCATTCAAAGGTTGTTCAGGTTTGATAACAGTGCATATGGATTGTCCGAATCTGAAGGTCATTCCGCAGAGCGCTTTCCAGGACTGCACTTCTCTTAAGGAAGTCAGGATTCTAGGAACGGTCGAGATACTGGGTAATCATGCGTTCCGCGGGTGTACGGACTTGATAGATGTATGCCTTCCAGATACTTTACACTCGATATACGGCGCATGTTTTAAAAATGGTTCCAGCCTCCAAAACGTGTATACCGTATCATCCACGATGAAGACAGGGGTGGAGTTGCCTGGTCATGTCCAGTTGAATTCGAGTTGTTTCGAGGGCTGTTCATCCATATCGTCTGCATCTTATGGCGGAGTAAGTGCGAACAGTGACGGTTATGTGTTCAAAGATTGTACGAGCTTGAGAACCGTCACAATTCAGAATGGGATCGAATATCTGGGGATCGAGTTCTTCAATGGCTGCAAGTCGCTGGAGGAAGTGAAGTTTTCCAGCACGATGAAAGTGGTGCGCGAACGTGCTTTCAAAGACTGTGTATCGTTGAAGAGCATCGATTTCAACGGGTGTCAGCTGACTTATGTATCTCCCGGTGCTTTCGAGAATTGTATCAGCCTGCAAACTCCTGTGATATGCGATGACAGACTTGTATTCGCACCATATGTGGACAGCGGAATCTATCATGTTCTTGATGGTATCGCCACTATCGGGAGTGAGGCTTACTCGATTTGTAGCAACATGGTGGAATTGCATTTAACAGACAGTATCAGATTAATCGAGAGCAGGGCATTCTCCAATTGTCCATCTTTATCCAGATTATATGACGTGCCCAACAACATAGAGATATGGTGGCAAGCTTTCGAGAACACATCCATTTCCGAACCCCTTATTTTCAACGATGTTCTGTACTATGTTCCAGACATCTATTCTGAATATGTTATTCCTTCGAATATACGGTCCATTTCCCAGGGTGCTTTCTATGGGAATGAGATGCTCGAATCTGTGATTTTCGAGGGGAACATTGGCAACCTCGTTTTAGGGAGTAACATATTTTATAACTGTACTAATCTGAGAAATGTAGAATTGCCAGAAGACCTGTCATTTATATATACTGGAATGTTCGTGGGCTGCACATCCCTAAAGAGCATCGATTTGACAGGAATAAAATACCTTTACCAAGGTTGCTTCAGGGGGTCGGGTTTGGAAACGGTGATCATTCCGGAATCCGTAACTACCGTGGAGCCTGATGTATTTGCGGAATGTGAATCACTAAGACGTGTCGAATTCAAGAATCCCGACACGCTTCTCAGGTGGACGCCTCCTTCGTCAAACAGCTTCTCAGATGCAGGACTGATATTTTGGGGATGTTCATCGCTCACAGAGGTCATCCTGCCCAGCAACCTGGAAACCATCACAAACTCGATGTTCAAAGATTGTTCTTCTTTGGAATCCATAAATCTTCCTGATAAGCTAAAGAAGATCGGATACGGTGCATTCGCGGGAGCAGGCCTGCGGTCGGTGGAAATACCCGAGGGAGTTCATGAGATAGAATCCAATGCATTCAGGGATTGCAAATATCTCGAAAGGGTGGTGCTGCCATCAACGCTGGTTGTGGAGAAGTCGCAATCCAGAGCAGCTTTCGGAATGCTTGCTTTCATGAACATGGGGCAGGAAAGTGCTAACGGGGCGGATGTGATCATCAGGGGCTGTCCTGATTTTGCCGCACAATATTCCTCTGAGATGTTCAAAGGCGCCAAGATCAACAATCTTGTTATTGAATCCGCACCGAATTTCATGGACGCCACTTTCCGCTCGAGCACTATCGAGAACATCGTAGTGTCCGGCGGTTCGACGTTCACGGTCTCTCTGGACATGGAAGTGCTGGGGCAGAGGATCAACCAGGACGGGCGCATGCCGGTCAAGCTTCAGAAAGATGGCGGACTGGCGGATGGGTACATGATCTGCTCCCTGCAGAACAGCGATGTTCTCTCGATATCCCGTGACGATGTCGCCATATCCGCATCCATCCTCAAGGATTCAGCATTCGCTTCCATTTCTGTGGCTGAAGGCAACCCCTACTTCAGGCTCATCGATGACGTGCTGTATTTTACTCTCGAGAGCGGACCGGCCGATACGCTTGCGGGCGCGAAGCTCGTGCATGTGCAGAAGGACAAGATCGAAGACTTCTCGTGTTTCGTCGTGAGTCAGGGGGTCACGTCGATAGGGGCGTATGCGTTCTCTTCCAACAGCGAATACATAGAAACGGTGATTCTTCCGGACTCTGTCGAATCGGTAGATGTGAGGTCCATGCAATATGTCCGCAACATCGCGATCGATTCATTATCGGATACCCCTGCCTTCATGATGGAGAGCACCATCGGCTCGAAGATATTCTTCGATTCCCGTGTGCCGGCTGCAGTCATAGACGGGCTCGAGACAACACTTTCGCCGAACAAGAACGTCTTGGAGAAATACGGAGGGTACTTCGCCTACCTGGGAGACAGCATCCTCTTGGTGGAAATGCCGAAGAATTCTGCGGAAATCTCTGTCATACAGGATGCTACCGGATCCCAATTGTCCGTGAGACTTAATGATGCGTACAACCGGTCCGATCAGAAGCTGATGGACGGTTCGGAAACGCTCATTCCTGGTATCGATGGCACGTACCGTATTCCGGAATTCTCCGGTTCCAAGGTCCTTTCCTTCAAAGGGATAACAGTGAACCAATATGCTCTGGTTTCTAGTGCTGAGGATGGGGTGAGGGTATCTTGTTCGATCCTCAACTTGGATAATATATCGCACGGGACACAGGTCAAGATCGGTCTGATCCTCGATGAAGGCTATGTCGCCGAGAGCGGTCTATCTGTGAAGGTGAACGGGGAAGATGTTCCGGTCATCAAGGAAGGGCATGGCTTTGTGTGCACTTTCGACGTCATCACTGATACGCATGTTGAGGTGAGAGGATCGGCACCAGGGGCGATGCACACAGTCACGTTCCTGTCCGAAGAGGGCGGTGAGACGTATCTGTCCGTCGACGTGGTCTCGGGACACAAGATCCAATTCCCTGGAATCCCTGTCAAGGAGGGCCATGTCTTCGGCGGCTGGTATGTCGGCGACGAGCTGTTCGACTTCTCCGGGAGCATTCATTCCAGCATCACGGCAGTGGGAAGATGGATCAGCGGACCTGAGTACTATGCCGTTGTCGTGGAAGCCGATCATGGTGCTGTCACGATCACGGACCTCAACAGGAACATCGCAATCGACAGCGGAGACAGTGTGACGGCCGGCACTTCGGTCCTTGTAAGCTACAAGCCGACCATCGGATTCGAAGCGCGCAAATGGATTGTGAACGGCACGGAGACAGCATCCATCGTGAAAGAGCGCGTCTTCTTGGTGGACGGAGCCTTGGACATCTCTATAATGTCCGAGTACACCCTATCTTCGTATCCGTATCTTGAAACGGACATCAATACTCCGACATCCGCCGACGAATGCAAGATGGTTTGGAAGGTCATCGGCACCGAAGGATACAACGGCATGGTATACACGCCGTCGATCCTCGGAGACTACGTGTACTCCTGGTCGGGCTCGGACATCTTCAAGATAGATCTGCTCACGGGGGACATCGTCAAACGGGTGAACACGGGCGTGAAGACGAACTCGCTCTATTACAACCTGGTCACAGTCGGCAACGGCTACGTCCTGGCAGGATTCGCGGCCCAGGTGTACGATGCGGATCTGAACCCTGTGTTCAGGCTCTGTCTGGAAGAAGGCGTGCCGTCCCGTGAACTGAAGACGTACTACCACGAGGGGTTCTTCTATGTGTTCACGGAGAAGAAAGGGTACAAGTTCTCGGCAGAGGATTCCGACCCATCGTCCAACAACGATCAGCTCCCCGTCGTTTCCGGAGATACGCCTTATACGCATTACATTTCGACGTACCAAGGGCAATCGAATCTGATCTTCACCGATCGGTTCATATTAGGGATCGAATACGGGGGCGATCATAGAGAGCACAGGTATCTGGCGACTTACGATATCGACACTCTCCAGTGCATAGACTCATTCAGGTTCGACGAGATCGAATCCGCCAACCTCAACACCGGGTACATAAGCTACTACAACGGCACAGCATACTTCAACACCTACTCTCCAAACTCCAACATGTTCTCCACGGCGGTCGGTTCGTGGAACTCGGTCGCTTCGATTGACATTGACGATCGCGGGATGTTCGATCCGGTGACAGTCCGCTACTACAGTTTCGGGACTACGAGCTACCCGTCCTCGCTCATCGTCGTCGGAGATTACGGTTACCTCAACACCGGCGTCTATTTCAGAGTCATAGACATGCAGATGATGAAGACTGTGGGAACTGCCTCTTCCACCATGAGCCATGGGAACATGGCCGTCTCGGTCCAGGGGGACAAGGTCTACGCCTACCTGATACCGTATGGGCATTCCGGGTCCATCTACCTCTACGAGCACGATCAGCGCACCAATGTTCTGTCGGTCATTCATCTGCAGGATATCATCGATGTGAAAGAATACTCTAGCCAGATAGTCCACTTCGGGCCTCACGGCGAGATCCTGTATTATAACGACTCGGGATATCTGTTCTGCATCGCGCCTTCGTACGAGGCTTCGTTCGTCACATCCGGAGAATCTGTCAGCAGCCTGAGGTTCTATGCCTCGGAAGGGCTGGACCTGCCTGTTGCAAAGTGGGACGGGCACGGATTCCTCGGCTGGTATGACAACAGTTCGTTCGCAGGCGACCCTCTGGCCTCGATACCGAAAGGGGTCTATGGCGATGTGACGCTCTATGCGAAGTTCGATGACCTTCCGGCCAGGGAGTTCACGGTCACGTTCAAGACCGGTTGGAGCTCCGAATCGTTCCAAATGCAAGAGGGCGCTGAAATACAACTCCCAGGCGAGCCTGTCTACAAACACAACAGCAAGGTCAGGTTCAGAGGATGGGACGGGCACGCACCCGGCATGACCGTATCAGGGGATGTCACGTTCGAGGCACTGTGGTTCGGTGATGTCGACGGAGATGGAATGGTCGATCTCAGGGATTTGTTCTCCTTGAAGAGAGATCTTCAGAATTCAACACAGACCGAGGCAGACGATGTCGATGGCAACGGCATCGTGGACCTGAGGGACTTGTTTTCCCTCAAGGCCCTGCTCATGGAGGCAATGTCGTGAAACTTTTGCAGGCGGCCCTCACCCTGCTTTCGTAGGTGCGGCCGGCCTGCCTTTTGATCAAAGGTCGATAAAATGGAAATAAAGAACGCTACAAGAGTGGTCGTAGCTGCAGCTTTGGCCGTGACGATGATGATATGTCTGTTCAGCATCTCATCAGAGTCGTCCGATGCCACCAGCTACTCAGCAGGGGATCAGGTGATTGTCCCGATAAGCATATCTTCCAATCCGGGGTTCAATGTCGCCGAGTTCTACGTGGATTTCGACAATGATGCATTGACATACAAAGGGGCGACGAAAGAAGGTTCTCTGTTCAACATTGATGATATATACTATAACAGTGAAGCAGCCCGCGCGGGTTACCAAGAATCAGGAACGATCAAGATCGGCGTGAGCGAGGCCCAGAACAATCTGGCACACATTGAGGGCGATGGGCTGCTGCTCAAGCTCATGTTTGTCGTTTCTTCGGATCCGATAGCAGGAGACAGGAATTTCAACATCTATCTTGGAGAAGGTTTCATTCAGAATAAAGATAGAGAGAGTGTCGAGCTGACATTTTCTGCTGAGCCGATCCACATCGAGGGAAAGATGCCAGAGCCCGTCTCGATATTGGAAGTAAACAGTGCTTTCGATTACGGGACCCTGGATGAAGGATCGAAGACGCAGATTTCCGAGGTCGTATTCCTGGACGGTGTCACAGAGATTCCCGACAATGCCTTCAAGGGATACACAGCGCTCAAGAAGATAACCGTGCCTGATTCTGTCATAACCATCGGCAAGAACGCGTTCGAGGGCTGTATATCTCTTGCTACAGTAGATATCGCAGGTGCAGACGTTGTGCCCGACCCTACGGAATATGAGGGGAAGGATGTCACCCTGACGATCGGCGAATACGCTTTCAAAGATTGTACGGGGTTGAAGACGATTCCGACGAATCCTGCAATCAAGATGGAGAAAGGGGCTCTTTCAGGCAGCGGCATCGAATCGATCAAGCTGTATCACGCATCGTTCAAAGTGACAAACGCTAAGAGGTATGTTCTATCCGAAGAGCTGTTGATGGATTGCAAATCGTTGAAGAATGTAGATTATGTCCATAATACCGGGGCAACAGCCATCACCTTTGCCGCATATATGTTCAAAGGTTGCGAGTCGCTGAAATCATTCGATTTCGGAGAACTTAATACAACCACTAAGGAGTACTGCTTCAGTGAATCCGGGTTGGAGACAGTCAAGCTGAAAGTCAAGGATGTGACAAGAAGTTATCTCGGAGTGGGAACTTTCCAGGGTTGCAAACAGCTCAAGGAATTCACTGCCGAAGCGAAAAGCACAGGAGGCGGATTTAATATATCCGGCTCCCAGCATCTTTTTAAGGATTGCGTTTCTCTGACCAAAGTCGACATAGACCTTCGCGAATCGTTATTGGTTGATGCGTTCGAGGGCTGCATTTCACTCAAAACCTTATGCCTCGGGAAGACAGTTCCCACGAATAATTTCAGCAAGGGATTACTTGATTTGGATATTCCTAGCATATCTGTCCACTTTGAGACTATCGATATCGGAACTTTCTTAGTGAACAACACGGGCTCGTACATGGGGGACGAGAAGGCTGATGAGAATATACTGAAGTTGTTACAGCTGTCGTCATCGGAGAAGATGACGTTCGTCCAGACCGTCAATGAGGGTGCATTCTACATGGCAGAGAAGGGCGTTGTGTACGGTTTGGATCACTATAACAACACAGGTCCGAACAGGCTCGTCATGTCTTCAAAGGGCGTATCGGAAATTATGATCCCGGAGCAGATAAAGACTGTCAACAAGAACGCAATATCCGAATGCATATCGCTCGACAGGATCTCGTTCCCTGCATCGTTGACGGAGATGAAATCTCAGCAAGGAATGCAGTTCTTCGATGCCAGCGGCGCACTCATCAACGATTACGATGCATCGAAGTTTGCAGGAAAGACGTTCGTATCAGACGGTAACGACCATACCAAGTTGTATCAGGCGATAACCGTCAACATCTTCATCGGGGGTGTGATGAAGGAACAGAGGGTGGTTACCAGCATGGATCCCCTCAAAGACCCAATCGTTTCATCTGGGATGGTATTCAAGGGCTGGTTCATCGATCCGCAGTTCCAGAACGAGTTCGATCCGAACACGATACAGGCTTCAGAAATAACAGTCTATGCTAACATCAGCATGGTATCCGATTCGGAGCTGATCAACTCCGTCATGATAAAGCAATTCATCAACGGAGGCAGATCCGTCATGCTGGAAGTCGATGCCGGTGACGATGCGCCGGAGAAGGCCCTCGTCGTCACATATTCCGCATACATCGAATTGCCCGAGGGGACGATCCTGAATCCGTTCATAACGGAATCCGTCGAGATGGCGAAAGATGAGACCAGGGCGATCTTCACGCCCAGCGGCGCATCCAAGGTCGAATCGCTATCGGTGACATGCTGCTACGAGATCGGATCGGACCTCTACAGCACTCCGTACGTCACAGCCATAGCACCCGCCGTGTACGCGGATGTCGTTCTGACGATCGATCCGTCTCTGAGTCTTACTCTGAACGATAATGAAGTCGCTCAAGGAGAGACTCTGAGGTACGGATTCTACATCATCAGGGTGGAGGGAGGCGATGATGAGACGTACATGGTCAACGGTATCGTCGCGAACGGTCAGAACAGGCTGTACTACCATGGGCAGCAGTTGGTCGTCACCAAAGCCGGCGCATGAGGCGAGGTGAGCCTGTGAACAAGAAGAATGCGGCGGCGGTCATAGCATTGTCGCTGGTATTGCTCCAGACCATGTTGCTGGCATCCATCGGTTCCGATTCGATGGGCCTGGACGAGGGCACGGCATCCGGCGGAGGCGTCACCGTCAGCTACGTCGATTCTGCCCGGGAGGGATACGGGATCATGTCCGTGTCTTTCGCCGTCGAACCCGATGATGACGTGTTCACCGTTTCGATAGACGGAAGGACATCTGCACCGGTTAAGGTCGAGGAGAAGCGGTTCGCCGTTCCTAAGCTGTCGGTCGGGACGCATTATCTGTCTATAGCTTGCGGCAATGACCGTTGGGACCTCTCTATGGTGGTCGCAGGCATCGTCCCTGCCACAGGCTTGGATCTGAGCGCGACATCCCTGTCCATGACGGTCGGGCAGGTGACAGTGCTGAGAGCTACCGTGACCCCTGCCGATGCGACGGACAAGGATGTCGTATGGAGGTCCTCTGACCCTGCGGTCGCGACTGTCAGGGGCGGGACGGTGACGGCTGTAGCCGCAGGCACAGCCACGATCACTGCATCTCTGGGGAATCTGAGCGCTGCCTGTTCCGTATCCGTCGCCGATTCGTCATCAGGCTCGCACACGCACACCTGGGACAACGGAACGATAACCAAGGAGCCTACGTGCACGGAGCCTGGGATCAAGACGTACAGATGCTCGTGCGGCCAGCAGAGGACCGAGACGATCCCTGTGCTGGAGCACCGGTGGTCCGAGTGGATGGTCGTTAAGGAAGCTACCGCAGAAGAGGACGGCCTCGCACAGCGCACATGTGCGGTGGGCGGGGAAGTGGAGACTGCGGTCATCGCCAGGCCGTATGTCGTCGAGAACGACGACGGCACCCAGACAAAGGTCGAACAGCAACCTGACGGCACCATCGTCCAGACCACGACCGGAGCTTCCGACGGCTCTGTCAAGGTTGAGAAGGTGAAGGAAGAGACCGACGCCGGCGAGAACAAGATCGTCTCGCGCTCGCTGGAGATCACCGACAAGGATGGAAGGAAGGTCCTTTCCGAGGAGAGCATCGAAGTGGAATCGAAGGATGGCGATGTAACCGCCTCGGCCAAGGTCTCAGAGAATGCCGACAGGGCCGAGGTCGTCACAGTCATCAGAGCCGAACCTCAGTCCGGCACGATCTCCGTCAGCGAGGCTCAGATCGGAAAGGCCGCGGCCATCCAGGACATCGCTTCCCGGAAGGTGGCAGAGAAGGTCGGAGAACAGGTCAAGACCATCCGTATCGGGTCCGAGACGGGCGATGCCGCCGTGGCCCTTTCCCCCGGAGCGCTCTATGCTGCTTCGCGTTTGGATTCCACCTTGGAGATCGCATCCGAAAGGGGATCGATCACGATACCGAGGCAGGTCTCGCTCAACATCTACGGACAGGGCGAAGTGACAGTATTCGTCATGGAGGCCAGAGACGAGGACATGAGCGGACCCCAGAAGGACGCAGTCAGAGGCGGGATCGCCATAGACGTAAGGGTCATGGCCGGCGGCACGAGCATAGGTGGCTCCCTCGGCGGAACCGTGACTGTTACCGTGAACGGCATCCCTACGGACTGGAAGGCCCCGGCAGCCTACTATGTGGACGGCGAAGGAGCCATGGAGAGGATGGGCGGCGTGGCCTATCACAAGGAAGCAGGGAAGGTCTCGTTCGAGACCACGCACTGCTCGCTGTATGTGATCATGGATCAGGGCACCAGTCCATCCGATGGTGGAGACGGCATCCTGATGTACGCGTGCATCGGCGCATTGGTCATCGCAGCCATAGCTGTCGCCGCACTTGTGATCCGCAGAAAGGTGTGATATCCTTGGAAAACAAGGGGGGCATCATCCCCCCTTTTCAACGATTGAACGGAGGGATATGGTTGATTGATGATTTGGATACCGGACATGCGCTCTGCCGGACTGTTGCGGTACGGGGCAGGCAGAGCAGCTCCGCGAAGCGGTTGTCGCTCGCTGTGGTGCTATGCTTGTCGCTGACGCTCGTGTTCGGGCTTGCCGTTCTCTCCGATGAGAGCTCGGCAGATATATGCGACAACGTCACGGTCTATGTGGAGAATCCCGACGGGAGCTACAGCAGGGCTGTAGTCAACGGGGTATCCTCGGTCAGAGGCGCTGTAGAATCGGCGCTGGAGAAACTGGGGATGGAGTGGGAATACAATTACGAAGGGAAGTTCGCATCCGTGAACGGACGGACATTGGACAGCGACCATTATTGGAGGATCCATCAGTGGCTCCCCCTCGGCACAGCCGGGTGGGGCGTGATGGGGTATGATTCCAAGTCAGACAGCTACATGCAGACCGGGTGCTCGTACTGCCTCCATGTGAGCACGATGGGGAGCGTGGACGGAACTACGATCTACAGCTCACCCGATTTCCAACCCGTATCGACGGGTTACGTCTTCATCAGGTTCTCCAACAGCTTCGATCCGGACAACCTCAGCGTGAAGGACACGTTCACGTCCGAGATAAGGAAGGAAGGGTTCTGGCTCGAGGGAACCGGTTCGTCGATGGGAGAGGTCCTCAAGAACGCGGTCGAGGCTCAAGGACTGGACATAGTGATGAAGACTGGCATAGACGGCAACGGGAACAACCTGCAATGCTGGATAACGAGGATGTTCGGCCTGGGCGACGAGTACATGGGCGATGGGGTCTGGGCGTATTGGAGCCAGTGGACCTGGGTGAATCACGAATGGTACTACAACGATTGGACATTGGGATACTACGATCCGGCGGTCTACAAGTACGTCGAGTGCATCTATCTCCTGTCCACGCCCGACCCATACGGCGACGGCTATCTCATAGACAAAGGCGGTCCGGAACCAGATCCCGATATAGATGAGATCGTGCCGATCAGCCTGTACAACACCGTGATCTTCAAATCGGGCGGCAAAAAGGTCGCGCAGCAATCCGTCAGGTACGGGAGCACGGTGGACCTGTCGAAGGTCCCAGATCCGGAAGCGCCCGAGGGGAAAGTGTTCGTCGGCTGGGGCGATGTCATGGCTCCGATAACGGCGAGGACGACGTTCGAGGCTCAATTCGAAGATTCGGGCTCAGTCAAGCAGTTCACTGTGCGCTATTATGACGAGTCGAAGAAGGTCCTCATCCACACCGAGAAGGTGAACGAGGGGGCCGGAGCAACATACAACGGCAAGCCTGCCAAGCCCGATGACGACGATTACACCTACATCTTCAAAGGCTGGAGCGCAGACCTCACCAGGGTGACTGCGGACATCGACGTCATTCCGATATACGAGAAGAAGCCCAAGGGGGACGATTCCCCGCCACATGCGCATGAATGGGGTGACGGCGTGGTGACAAAGGAGCCCACATGCACTGCGACCGGTGTGAGATTGTACAAGTGCTCGTGCGGAGAGACCAAAACGGAGTCCATACCCGTCATCGAGCACACTATGTCTGAGTGGGTGGTCGTAGAACAGGCGACCGAGACGCAGAAAGGCTTGAAGGAGCGCAGATGCTCCGTATGCGGATTCACGGAGCAGATGGAGATCGGGAACGACAGGATCGAAGTCGTAGGCGACCTTTCCAAGACGGTCGCAACGCTCGATGGCGGAACTTGGGTCTCGGAATCTAAGATCAAAGCGAACACAGTCGATGATAACGGAATCTTGTCCACGATTGTCGACCCGTCTGCGATAGGGCAGGCGGTCCAGCAGATTAACGAGCTGAAAGGCACAGGGGGCGATGTTTCCGCGATGATAGTCATCGAGGTCGAAACAGGCGACAAGAAGGAGACCAGATTGGAGATGTCCGCCGAAGTGGTGGCCAAGATCTCCGAGGCAGGGGGATGTGCCGTGTGTTATTCGTCGGACAGATGCGTTATCGACCTCGGTTCGGAGATCATATCGGCTATGGGCGGGAAGGATGTGACGCTGTCCTTCACCGATGACGTTCCCGCCGTCACAGACAGGTTCGCCTCCGTTGCCGACGGGCGCGCCATAGACCTCTCGATAAGGTCCGGGGGCGTAGACGTCCATCAACTGGAAGGGACGATGACGGTGAAGATACCTTACAGCGTTCCGGCCGACAGGGCTCCGGAGGACATTCAGATATGGTATGTCGATGGGAACGAGCTCCGGAAAGTTCACTCATCCTATGATCAAGAAAGCGGAACGATAGTCTTCGACACGACGCACTGCTCCCAATGGATCATCGGATTCGCATCCGACGATTCCGGATCAGGCAACGGCGTCGGTCTCATGATCGTCATCGGAATCGCGGCAGCTGTCATCGTCGCAGCATCGGTTGCGGTGTTCTTCGTGAGGAGATGAGTGGTTGGGATGATGGCCGCCAGGATCAAGTTGGCCGCAGCGACGGCGATAGCATTGGCGGTCATCGCCTCCGTTCCGTTGATCGGGTTCACGCTCGACGCCACAGAAGACCGGCAGGGCGTGATGCTGGATTTCGCATATTACAACGTGGAGTGGATCCCGTTCGAGTTCACGGACGGGATGACCGGCTTGGATGCACTGCACAAGGTATGCTCTGAAAAGGGATATGCGGTGGAGTTCGACGAAGACGGAACGGTATATTCGGTGAACAACGTCCCGCGTCTGCTGAATGTGAGCTGGAGCATGTATGTGCTCGGCGGGCAAGGCCGCTCTGCCGCCTGGGAAGAGGTCCCTGAGCCATCCACCTTTGTGATATCGGACGAGAGGATCGTCTCTTGGGCCAGAGCGGGAGCCGGCAGCGAGATGATGCCTGCCGTGGATTCCACGGGGTTCACGTACTACAGCTATGCGACAGGCGGGATGAACCGTTCTGGAGAGCACCTCAAGGTTGCCACGTTGGCGCCGTCCGTCACCGAGACCGTATGCGCCGTTGGAGGCTTCCAGAACATAGTCGGCACCGACAGGTACAGCGATTACCCTAACAAGCTGGCGAGAGCCAAGGACCATGGAGATATCAGGCAGGTGGGCGGATACACCGATCCGAATTTCGAGCTCATCCTGGCGGAACGTCCAGACATCGTGTTCCTGGACGGCGGAACGGGGGAGCACGTCACCATGGCTGACAAGCTCCGCAAAGCCGGTGTCAACTGCGTTGTGCTCTACGGAGCCGTCGACACGGACAGCCTGCTGAAGAACCTCTGGATCTGCGCTTCTTCATTAGGTTTCCCGGAGAAAGGGAACGCATACATCAAGGACGTGAAAGAGGCGATAAACAACATCTGCCGTGTGCCTGACCTGACCGGAAGGACAGTGTTCGTCTCACTGGGAGTCAGCGAATCCCCGTACACGGCAGGCTCCGGGACATACGTGACCAGCATGATCGAGTCCTTGGGCGCCGTGAACATCTTCTCGGATTCAAGCTCATGGTTCATGGTCGACAAAGAGGCAGTCTACGACAGGCAGCCCGACGTCATAATCATCATCTACGACCAGGAAGAAGTGAAGACCCAGCGGCAGTACCGCGCTTTGGTGAACAGCGTCAATGATGTATGGAAGCGCACGCCCGCGTTCCTGAACGGGGATGTCTACGTGTTCTCGGGCGATGCCGCCAGCCTCCTCTCGAGGCCAGGCGCCAGGCTGCCCGAGGCGCTGGAGCTCATGGCCAAGATCTTGGACCCGGACGCGTTCGCCGCCGCGGATCCGACGGACACGATCGGCGTGAAGTACTACAACAACGGGTACAACGACGGAGACAACGGATATCTGACGTATGTCAAGGCCAAGGGGCTGTTGGAATGGCAAAAGGATTGATGCCGATCCTGCTGGCCGGCGTGCTCCTGGCGATCTGCCTGGCCGACCTGTCGGCCGAAAGCACAGACGGTCCGGACAGGCTGCTCATAGATTACGGGAACGGCAGCACCTCATGGTATGACATAGTCCTGGGAAGCACTTACCTGGAGGTCCTCGGTCATTCCGTCGATGATGTGGCGATCGAATACGCCGCCTCGGGCGATGACACCATCGTCGCATCTGTGAACGGGATCGGCGGAGAAGGCGGCTTCTGCTCATGGAGGCTGTACCTGTGGAACGAGGTCGTCTGGGAGGTCCAGCCTATGGATGTGGACACGCCATATGTCATGGGTTGCTTCGCCCTCGGGTACTATCCCGAAGACTCGATAGCCCCTGTCTCCAACCCCGATTATCCTACGACTTGGACATCGTATCGCGGAGATTCCAGCTCAAGCGGCATAAGCGATTCTTTCGGGCCTGACAGGGTCGCGAAGCCTCTCGAATGGTACAACACATACGCCGGTGCCGTTGATTCCACGATCCTCTACGCAGACGGGCTGATATACCATACCGTCGCAGGCCTTTACGGCAGCGTCGGCATGGACAGCCTGGCCTGGCTCTACTGTCTCGACCCGGTCAACAAGGAGGTAGCCTGGTCGGTGAGCTATTCGGACTCAGGGAACATAGAGATCGTGACTCCGGTGATAGTCGGGGACATGATAGTGCTGTTCTCCGGAAATTGGCATATATACTGCTTCGACAGGCTGACCGGCGAGCCTCTGGCCGAGATGGTGCCAACCGGGAAACAGCCTGACAAGTGCAGCCGGGCCAGGACCACGGAGTACGACACCTATCGTGACCACCCCTCGGTGGCCTACGACAGGACCCATGTGGTCGCCGGTCCGACGAATGCGGTGTACGATGCAGGCGCCCTTTATTTCGGCACATCCGACGGAGTGATGAGGTGCTACTCCATCGACAGAGAGCATGGCTTCGTGAAAGTCTGGGAGAGCATCCCCGACGATGATGCGCGGGGCTGCTTCTACTTCTATCCGCCATGCATAGCGGTCTGCGACGGGAAACGCCTGGTCTACCACGGCAACTATTCCGGCCATCTTCTGTGCGCCGATGCATCGACAGGGGAGCTGCTATGGTCGAAGGAGATAACGGATTCCAAGGGGAACAAGGCAGGGGCAGCGACATCCATCGCAGTATGCGAGAACGAAAGGCTGCTCGTGTGCTTCTCAGACGGCGGGATGACGGCATCCAGCGGAGGGATGGCGCTCATCGCCATGGACGGGAGCGTGATCTGGGAGAAAGACTACCTCGGCAGCAAGCCGGCAGTGTTCGGCAAGAGGGCGTATGTCTACATCGCCTACACCCATAACGGCTCGCCTACGATAACCGATCACGATACCGGGAAGGAAGTGGATCTCGTCAGCGGCTACTACTCGCTATGGCTGGACGATTGCAGCCGCTGCTGGGTGCAAGACACCGAAGCGCAGTGCGGAGGCGGAATAACGTACTGCGACGGGCGGATCTACGGGATGGACTATTCTCCCGGCTCCGAGGGCGCGCTCGGAGGCTGGGTGTGGTGCATCGACTCGGATACCGGCGATATCGTCTGGAAGGCGAAGGCGGTCCCATACGCCGGCGCAGCTTACAGCATGTGCACGCCCACCGTTGTGGACGGCAAGGTCATGGTAGGGAACGATTACGGGGCGGTGTACATCATCTCGGAGACCTCCGGGACGGATAGGGCCTCAAGCGACAGGATAGGCTACCAGTCCAGGGGGCTGGCCCATTGGTCGTGGATCCTCATCGTCGCAGCCACCGTCGCAGTCGGCGCAACTACTTTTTTGGCATACAGGAGAGCTTGACATGGAATCCGAAAGGCCTCTCAGGAGGTTCATCCACACGCTGAGGAAAGGCATCAGATCGATGAACGACAGCATGGTCTACGTCGATGACGAGAGGAGCGAGATAGGGATCAAGAGGAAGCGTTTCAGGATAATCCTGGTCGCAGGGCTATGCTTCATGGCCATCATGTTCCTGATATCCATCTCCATATCATCGGGCGGGATCATCCCGATCAGCGAAGCGTTCTCTTCTCTGATATCTGCCATACAGAAGGGCGGAGCCGATCTCGAGACCGAGGAGCTCTATGTTTTCGCTTCTCGCCTTCCCAGGGTCATAGCCGCTATCGGAGTGGGGGCAGGCCTGGCCATAGCCGGGTGCATGTTCCAGGCGCTCATCAGGAACCCTCTGGTGGACCCATACATCACGGGGGTGTCCTCCGGGGCCGGCTGCTTAGCCGTGGCCGCTGCGACGGTGATGGTCTCCATCCCGTTCCTGTCGGGCTACAGCGCCTACATCATACCGATCGGGGCCATCGTCGGCGGCCTCATAGCATTCGGGATAACGTTGTCTGTCGCCGAAGCAGCAGGAGGCTCGGCGACCAACTACATCCTGTCCGGAGTCATCGTCGGATTCGCGTTCTCGTCTCTTCAGACTGTTTTCCTGTCTCTGAACAAGGACAACATCACGAACGTGATGTGGTGGCTGTACGGTTCCTTCGGTAACATCTCCTGGGAGAACGCCTTCCTGGTCCTGGTCCCCGCCATAGGATTGTCGCTGATAGCCATGTTGTGGGCCCGTGAGTTCAACCTTTTCATGTCGGGAGAGGACCAGGCGAGGCTCCTGGGCATGAATGTCCGCAAGTTCAAGGCGATAATGATGGTCATCGCCTCGATCCTGACATCCGTCTGCGTAGCATTCGTGGGAGTCATAGGATTCGTGGGATTGATCGTCCCTCATGCATGCCGCATGCTGCTAGGCAGCGACCATCGCCTCATCATGCCCGCATCCATTGTCCTGGGGGCATGCCTCATGCTGTTCGCGGACATCATCGCAAGGGTAGTGATATCCCCGCTCGAATTGCCCGTGGGCGCGGTGACCGCGCTCATAGGGACGCCAGTGTTCGCTTACATGCTCATATCAAGGGGGCGCGAATATGATGGATGAGATGCTCGGGATCGACAACCTCAGCCTGAAGTTCGACGATTTCGAGGCCTTGCACGAGATCACGTTCTCCATGCCGAAAGGCAAGATGGTCGGGCTGATCGGCCCGAACGGCTGCGGGAAGTCCACCATGATGAAATGCATATCCAAGCTTCACACGAAATGGACCGGAGAGATCAGGATCGACGGGAAAGCCACAGCGTCGATGAGGCCCGCAGACATCGCCAAACTCGTGGCCAATGTCCCGGCAGAGATGGCGCACATGTACGGCATGTCCGTCATGGACATGGTGATGCTCGGAAGGTACCCGTTCGTGAACAAGGTCTGGTGGGAGTCCGAGGACGACGAGAAAGCCGTCAGGGAAGCTTTGCAGACATTCGGCCTGGACCATTACAGGAGGAAGCAAGTATCTCTCCTGTCCTCCGGAGAGAAGCAGCGCGTCCTGATAGCGAAGGCGTACGTCCAGAACCCTCTCGTCATGCTCGTGGACGAACCGACATCCCATCTTGACATGAAGTACAAGCTGGAGGTCATGGAATACCTTCAGAACATGGCCCGCAAGGACATGACCGTGGTCGTGGCAGAGCATGACATCTCCCTGATGGCGAGGTTCTGCGAGATCTGCATAATCATGAAGAAGGGGAGCATAGTCGCCATAGGCAATCCCAAGGAGATAATCACCGAAGAGCTCATCAGAGAGGTCTATGAGGTCGAGTCCTGCGTCGGGAATGACAGAGAGGGGGAGATCTATGTCCTTCCGAAGAGGTCTATGAAGGGGATCTGAGGACATGCGCTATGCGTTGATGCTTCTGGCGGCCTCTCTGGCCATCCTGGCCTCTGCGATGGTCGACACCGATGCAGAGCCCGATGCCGAAGAAACGTTCACGGTCACTTTCCAGATGCCCGACGGAACGGTGCTGTCCACGCAGCGTGTTCCCAGCGGAGGATACGTCGACATCTCCCTGATCCCGGACCCGCCGGTCCCGAAGGGAGCCGTGTTCCTCGGCTGGGGGGACGTGACCCAAGCGATCACCAAGGATACGGTGTTCACTGCTTCGTTCTCGTATCCGTCGAAGACGTACACTGTCAGGTACTTCGCTGACGACAAGACCACATTGATGCACACCGAGAAGGTTCTCGAGGGAAGCTCTGCCACCTACAGCGCCATACCCGTCAAGGACGACAGCGGAAGCCGCTCGTACACCTTCGAGAGGTGGAGCTCCGACCTCACATCCGTGACATCCGACATCGACGTGTTCCCGATATTCAAGGTGTCCGAGAGGATGTGCGAGGTCAGGTTCTTCGATTACGACCGCTCGCTGCTGTATGTGCGCAAAGTGCTCTACGGCTCGACGCTGAGGGATATGCCTCCGGATCCGAGCAGAGAGCCGACCATAGGGTACACATACGAGTTCGATTGCTGGAGCATCACCCCTAACGGGAAGATCCCCGTATCTTTCGAGAATGTGATGGACACGAAGTTCGCATATGCATATTACAGGCCATCCCTTGCAGAATACACGGCATCGTTCATCCTGGACGGGCAGACGGTCGGGAAGGTCGTTGCCAAATACAACAGCCAGATCGATGCATCCGCCGTGCTCGACCTCAAGGACGGATACATAGCGAAGATGTACCGCGACCCGGAGCACACGAAGGAGTTCGCCGTCGGATTCGCCCTTATTGGGAACACCGATGTGTACGTTTCATTGGTCCCGGGGATCTACACCTGCGAAAGGGATGCGGACGGGAAGGCCATCGGAGATACGGTGAGAGTGTCTCACGACAGCCTATCGATATCTCGTTTCACGGGAGGTGTGATCGATGTATGCGACATCTCGCAGTTCCCGAACGGCACCGCTGCCGAGATAGACCACCGCGCCCTCACGTCGATCAGAGAGAAGCTGGGCGATGATGCGGTCCTCCGCATATCGGTCCCGAGAGGATCTATAGAGATGAGCGCGTCGGCGCTGTGCGAGCTATCGGACGGCAAGGACCTGTCCGTGTCGATACTCAACGGCCCGTCCAGCGTGAAGATAACGACGGCGCTGAAGAAGCTCCAGTACTCTGCCTATTACAACCTCTCGCTGAAGGTCGACGGGCGCTCCGTCACGACGTTCCCCGACATGGTGCGCATATCGTTCCCCTTCAGCCTTGACGAGGGCCTGAATCCCGTGGCTTGGAGCATAACGACCAAAGGCTTCGTGGCCAAGCTGGAATCGGAGCATGACGGGAGCAGGATATCGTTCGTGGCCGACTCGATACAGTACATCGCCCTCGGCACCGACACGCCCAATCCCGGAACGAAGAAGGATCAGGTCGTGCTTCCATACGGGATCGCCGAGTACGAGCTGTCCGGTTCGAACAGCTATGGCTCCGGCGATGATCCGCAATCGAAGCTGACTGCCATAAGGGGAGATTTCAAGGGGAACATCCTCTTCGTGCCTTCAGCGTTCGGCAACCGCCCGTTGACGCACATATCCGCCGATGCGTTCGGAGACGCGACCGATGTGCAGGCCATCGTGGTCCCGATGACGGTGAAGACCTTCGAGTGGTTGGACTGGTCCTGCACTGCGAAGGATATCTATTTCCTGGGGGACCATCCGGATTATGTCGGAACGCCCCCGTCGTATGTGAAGGTCCATTGCATATCCGACAGGGGAGGATGGTCCGAGGATGACATAGTCATCCACGACCGCTACCTTTACAACGGCTCCGTGGGGAAAGATGCGTTCTCATTCAAGTTCGCTGTCATAGAAGGGAAGGCGTACATAGACCGGTATATGGCAGGGTCGTATGTGGTCGTTCCGAGGTCCGTAATGGCTGACGGAAGGGAGTACACGTTATCGTACATCGGCGATGCCGCATTCATGCACTCTTCTGACCATGTCCTGTCCGGTGTTTATGGTCTGGAATATGGGACGTATTCTCTCGAGACCATCGAGGTTCCGGCTACGGTCACCGAGATCTGCGCATTGGCATTCCGCGGCTCCACGCTCAGGAACGTGTACGGCATGGAATCGGTCATGCATATCGGCGATGGCGCATTCAGGAACTGCTCCTCCCTTATGCCGGTGACACTCCACGGTTCTCTGCTGTACATAGGCGAGAGCGCGTTCCAGGCCTGTTCTTCGAAGGCGTTCTCCAGGATAACAGTCCCCTCGTCCGTGGAGCACATAGGATCAAGCGCCTTCTACGGATGCACAGGCCTCTCCAGCGTCTCTCTGGAATGCCAGATCGTCGAGATACCGAGTTCCTGTTTCGCTCAGTGCTCGTCGCTCACCAGCATCACTATACCGGAGACGGTGAGGTCCATCGGAGATTCGGCTTTCTACAATTGCAGCAGCATACTCTACTTCGACCTCATGAACGCCGAAGAGGTCGGCAAGAACGCATTCCAATGCGCTGGAAAAGGCTCCCGCCTGGAATGCGTGGTGTTCGGGGAGCCTCTCAAGTCCTTGGGCAACAACGCATTCGCCGGGTGCACGGATCTGGCAGAGCTGGAGGTCTATTGCCCGAGGCCCATGGGGATGGATGGAGCCTTCCAAGGCGTCGATATCGGTAGCATAAAGCTCTATGCCGTTTCCGATGTCGCCGGAGACTGGTCAGATTACAATCCCGAACTTCTTGATGAGCCGGAAGAGGAGCCCGATAGGACGATGACCTATGTGGTCTTGGGCATGATCGTCTTCTTCATCATCCTCGGGATGCTGTCGATGAAGTACCGTACCAGGTTCGAATGATGCACACGCATGAAGTTGAGATCTGGACTTGATTGTGAGAATGACGCGCCCCCGTTGCCGAGGGCGCATCTGGAGATGAACGGGTTTACTCGGTCAGCGCCTTCCAGCAGTTCTGGATGAGCTGAGTCTCCTGGCGGACGACCTCGTCCCTCTGCATGATCTGCTCGATGGCCTTGGATATCTGGACATCGGTGGACATAGGGGATGTTCCGCCATAGGAGCTGCGCCTCTCGACGCATTTGGACACGGGGAGGATGTCGTAGACGTCCTGCTCGATCTTAGGGGAGAACCCCTTCAGCTCGTCGAGCGTCATGTCCTCCAGGTTCCTTCCGGAGTCGATGCTGTGCCTCACAGCCGCTCCGACGATTCCGTGGGCCTCCCTGAAGGGGACGCCCTTGGTCACAAGGTAGTCGGCCAGGTCGGTGGCGTTGATCTGCCCCCTGCTGGTCACTTCCCTCATGCGCTCGGCGTTGAACTTCGACGTCGAAACGACCTTCGACATCATCTGAGCGCTGGCGATGACCGTGGCCATCGATTCCATTACGGGGCGCTTGTCCTCCTGGAGGTCCCTGTTGTAGGTCAGGGGCAGCCCCTTGGTCATGGTGATCATGGTCATCAGCGCTCCGACCACGGACCCGGTCTTCCCGCGGACCAGCTCTGCGATATCGGGGTTCTTCTTCTGGGGCATGATGGACGAGCCCGTGGTGTACTTGTCGTCCATCTCCACGAATCCGAACTCCTGGGAGGACCACAGCACCAGCTCCTCGCACAGCGAGGAGAGGTGCACCGCGGCCTGTGCGGCGCAGTAGGCCAGCTCGGTGACGAAGTCCCTGTCGCTGACCGAGTCCATGGAGTTCTCCGTGGGCTCTTTGAAGCCCAGCGCCTCGGAGGTCATCCACCTGTCGATCGGATATGTCGTTCCCGCAAGCGCGGCGGCTCCCAGAGGGCACTTGTCCATCCTCCTGAACGCGTCCAGGAACCTGTCCGCGTCGCGGGAGAACTTGAACGCATGGGCGAGCATGTGCTGCGCCAGCGTCACGGGCTGGGCGTGCTGCATGTGGGTGA
>CAVKKO010000005.1:0-34783 GCA_963656905.1 Bacteroidaceae bacterium
CATCCTGGCCGCGGGGCGCGCGGCTTTGGCTCCGAGCCATAGACTGCGGGGATGACCTGTCCCCGCCCGATAGGTGCACCAACTTCTTGGTCACCTAGCCCCAAAAGGGTCACTTGCTTCCGCCATCCGCTCCGTCACGGCGCAGGGCGCTGCGCTCCGGTGCGGGGATCCTCCCCACCCTCTTCTGCGGCAGTACGTCCACGGTCACGCGGTAATGGTCGCCGGTGATGGCCTCCAGCGCCCCTTCGAGCACCGATGTTATGTACAGCCCTATGTACTCGGCGAAGTTCTCCCTGCTGGCCTCTATCGCCAGCTCGATGTGCACCGGGATGTAGGAGATCAGCTTCAGGTCGGCCCCGTCGTTCTGGTAGTTGCGGCAGAACCTCTCCAGGAACCGCTGGGCGCCCAGGTCCGGATGCGCCGCGGCGAGCCTCCTGCCCACCTCCGTCCCGACGCTGCCGAAGAAGGAGCCGGCGCCTATGCCGAAGCTCTCGGCCACCCACAGCATGTAGCGGTATACGAACCCGCGGAACTCCAGAGGCCCCAGGTTGTCCATGTCCAGGGCGGGGGGCGCATCGGCCGGTGTGGATGTGGCGCGGATGAGGATGTGGCCGTTGAAGCGGTACACGATGCCCTTGGTCGTGACCGTCTTCTCCACCATGCCGATCTGCTCCAGCTTGGCCAGGACGGAGTGGACCGTTATATGGGGGATCCCGGTCGCGCCGGATATCTCCACGGGAGCGGTGCATCCTCCGGACAGCGCACTGATGACGGCCATCATGCTCGGATTTGTGATCATGTAGTGGGACTCATGGCCCATGTGCAGCACCATGAACGGCTCGTCTATCCTGTAGAATCCGCTGTCGCGGTTGCAATAGTCCGGTGCCGGGACCTGCACCGATTCGGCATATCTGCGGGACCTGAAAGTCACGCCGTTCCCGTCGGCATCCAGCTCCATCGAGTAGTTGACCGATGGGATGACCCCGTCGCGGGTGCTCAGGACAGAGACCACGAACCCCATCAGCAGCTCTCTGGTCAGCAGGATAGCGGAGATGTTTCCGCCATAGGCGCGGACGCAGATGCCATGGTGGCCATGGTCTATCCAGATGTCCGAGCCCGTGTCCAGGAAATCCTTCACGAACTTGGCCAGGGCCTCGTCGGCAATCTCCGGGTGGCGCTTGTACATCGACAGCCCCACAGCGACGCCGACCTCCATCATTATCCTGCTTATGCTCACGCCGTATGACTTCATCTCGGCCATGGCCATGAGGATGGACTCGTAGATCGGCATGACCTTGGACCCGCGGGAGGAACGGATCAGCTCGTCGATGCGGCCGCGCGCAAGGTCGTCCGGCTCGGAACAGCTGACGACCTCTACAGAGCACAGGGTGAATATCGTCTGACGGGCATCGACGGTGCTCTTGCGCATGGTCACGATGCCCATCTCGCAGAGCCTGTTGAGGTCGGACCTCACTGTGGACCTTGACGTTCCCAGCTTCTCGGAGAGCTCCGCCGTGGTCATCTCGGCATCGCACAGCGCCTCGGCGATCTCCACGAGCTTCGGGTTGACCAGGGCCTTCAGGCCCTGCGTCGGGGTGACGAAGACCGCGAAGACGTCGCTGTACTCGAGCTCTGCCAATCGATCAGGCCCGCCCGAACATGTCCCTGAAGACCACCGCGTCCTCTTCTATCAGAGGCGACTCGCAGATGAAGGTGCAGTCCTGCTTGGAATCCGAAAGGACGTTCGCCAGCATCTGCATGTCCGGGTCCTTCTCGGACAGCGGAAGATGGGATATCTCCCCCTTCTCGCCGTACTTGATGCAGCTGATGTGGAAGTGCGCCACATCCCCTGCCAGCGAGAAGAACTGGTCTGTGAGCGAGCGCATGTCGGACTCGGTCTTGAGGCATCCCCTTCCGCGTGCGTGGACATGGGCGACGTCCAGCACAGGGCGGACGCCGTCGACAGCGTCCATGACCTTCCCGATCTCGTCGAGGGTCCCGAACTGCCCCAGCTTCCCCATGGTCTCCACCCCGAGGGTGACGTCTTTGATCCCCTCGTCGTCCAGCATGTCCTTGCATTTCGATAATCCGTCGATCACCGACGGCAGCGCGGTCTCGGGAGACTTACCGTAAGCGGCCGCGTGGATGACTATGATGTAAGCTCCCAGCTCATGGGCGGCGCGTGCGGTGTCCATGACCCATCCGATGCTCTTCTGGCGGGTCTCGTCGCTCTCGGAGTTGAAGCTTATGAAGTACGGCGCGTGGCAGCTGAGCCTGATATCAAGGGACTTGGCCTTCTCGCCGATCTCGCGGGCACGCTCCGGCTTGATCCTGGCGCCGCGGACGAACTCGACCTCCAGGGCGTCCAGTCCGATGGAGCGCGTGTACTCCAAAGCCCCTTCGGGGCTTTTTCCTGCCTTCGGGTAGCCTGCCGGTCCGAATCTCATGGCAGGGGAACGGCCAATCGATAAGATAAAAGTAATCTCAACGATGACAGGGCATGTTCGTGAGGATGGATGTGTCCCTGGACCCGACCCTCGGGTGCGGCCAGGCCCACCGCTGGAGGAAGCGGGACGGAACATGGACCGGGGTGCTGGGCCATGAAGTGGTCCGGCTGGTCCAGGAGGACGGGGGCTTCGAGGCGCGGGGATGCTCGTCCGAGTCCCGCCTGAAGCGCTACTTCAGGTCCGAGGACGACCTGGACGCCATCATACGCGAGATATCCGCCAGGGACCCTTACGTCGCATCCCTTTCGCAGCACTGCCCGGGGCTGAGGATCCTGGAGCAGGACAGATGGGAATGCCTGGCGACCTACCTTCTGGCCACCAACGCCAACGTTGCCCGCATCGGGAAGATGGTGGAATCCGTCTGCGACCTCTTCGGAGATGACCTCGGAGAGCGCAGGTCGTTCCCTTCCCCGAAGCAGATCCTCGACCGCTGCGACGAGATATGCACGTGCAGGCTCGGGTTCAGGGAGGAGCGCTTCGTGGAGCTGGCGAGACGCGTGGAGGACGGCGAGATCGACCCCGACGGGCTGGCGGAGCTCGATTACGCCGAATGCGCGGAGGCCCTCCAGGAGATCAAGGGCGTGGGCCCGAAGGTGGCCGACTGCGTGGCGCTGTTCGCATACGGGCACCTGGAGTCGTTCCCGGTGGACGTCCGCATATCGAAGGAGATGGAGCGCATGTACGGCGTGACGGGACCGTATTCCAAGGTCTCGTCCTACGGGCGGGAGAAGTTCGGCCCCTATGCGGGATACGCGCAGGAGCTCCTGTACCACAGCCCGTTCATCGACAAGGGATGATCAGCAGCACTGAGACGGGAGCATCCCGGTCTGGTTCTTGTAGATTATCGCCAGCAGCCCGGACGCCTTCACATGGCAGCAGAGGCGGCACATCTCGGAGTAGAAATCGCTCCTGTGGGTGGAGATGGACTCCGCGGACCTGTGGATCTCGGCGAGGAAGTCCTCGTAGATGGGCAGCGCCTCGACCTCCGGCATGGACCCGCGCTTCTTCTTCAGGTACTGGGATATGGCAGCGTCGGTGACGCCGAACATCCTGGCAACCTCGGCCTGGGTCATGCCGTGGGCTTGCACGAGCTCGCGGGAGAGCTCCCTGCGTATCATAGGGAGAACATACCAGACCACGATCTCGCAGGGTATCTTCATGTCGCTGATGATGGGATTCAGCTATTTAACGCCGTTGTTGGCCCCGGAAACGGCATCATGCGCCCAGATTCACCTTGGTGTAGAACTCGGAGACATCCCAATCGTCGTCATCCTGCTGGCGCTTGCTCTCCAGCCTGACCCCTACGGACTGCGCGGCCTCCTTCAGGATCCTGGCCGCGCGGTCGCTGCCCTGGAAGTCCTCCACCTTGGCTCCGGTGGCGCAGACCTTGCCCTTGAACCATCCGGCGATCGTGGTGTTCGTGAACACCACCGAGTTGGAGCCCGCTCCCGTGGCCTCCTTGATCATGTGCCTCAGGTAGATGTGGAGGTTGTCCTGGGAGTTGAGCACGAAATTGCCCAGGAAACGGGGCATCTTGGTGCCCACGTCCTCCGCCAGCATCCATCTGAGCGTCGGATCGTCCCTCACGAAGAACCCTTTCTTGACGTATCCCTCGTCCTCCAGCTCCTTCAGCACCCCTCTGGCCACTGACATCCTGCCCTCTATGAACTGGGAGAAGTCCTCCGCGGAGAACATCCCGAAGTCCCTGAAGTGGCGACGGGCGATCTCCAGCAGGGCATCGTCCCTGCTCATGCCGTTCTCCGGGACCAGGCTGTAGCAGGACTCCCCGTCCAGGTAGATGGCGGAGTTGTGCATCAGCTCGGACAGGAGGTCGTTGGTCCTCTCCGGAGAATATGGGGAATCCGCCAGCAGGTTCTTCTTGGTCACAGGCTGCTTCTTGGCGATCAGCTTGCACATGTCCTTCGCGTCGCCCACGGGGACGTAGCCCTTCTCGGCCTTGTACAGAGGGGCGTTCCTCCTGTCCGTGTACCCGATGTACGACGGGGACAGGCTCATCTTCACCAGGTCTCCGGCGTCCATCCTGCTCTTCATGGTGGTCTTCTCGGCGACGCGGGTCATTATCTCCTGGTCTCCGCGGATGTATCCTCTGGCGTCCAGGGCGTCGGAGAGCTTGGCGTAGCGCATGGGGCCCACGTGCTGCTTGGAGAACACGTAGCTCACCGCCTCCTGCTCGGACATGGTCCAGGGATCGAAGCGGCCGCAGGCGTAGAAGCCGTTGAGATGGTGGTAGCCGTGAGACTCCAGCACCCTCTTGACATCGTCCTCCAGCTTCTCCGTGTCGGTGTTCATGACCTCGCGGATGCGGACTATGTCTATGCCCTTCATCCTGTAGAAGCCCATCATCGCTTCGATCGCGTCCAGGACCTCCGGGAGCAGGTCGATGGAGTCCATGTCCATCATGCGGATCTCGATGCACCCGGACATCTCCCACATCTCCAGTGCTCCGACTATGCAGTTGCCCCTTGCCAGGGGATAGATCCACCTGTCGCCGTAGCGCGACGAGATCTCGGCCCATTTAGAGCCTATGTCCGGGTCCGTCAGGGACAGCACCCTTATCGGGAATATCCTCTCGGGGACGCTGTCCAGCGCGGGGACCTCGCCCTTCATCACCAGCATCGGGACCTGCCCCTCTCCCACTGTGACGGTGGTGGCGCCGATCTCCTCGGCCTTGGCCTCCACCTCGTCCATGGGGACGTCGACGATGAACCTCATGGCGCTGGACGGCACCGGGCCGTAGCCGCGGACGGCTTTCCTCACAAGCTCCGTCACCGGGTCGCCCTTGGGCGGCGAGGCGCGGAACACGCTGTACGTGTTCTCCGTCCCCCAGTCCTCCCTCTCGTCGAAGCTGCGCACTATTTCCAAGGAGCGGTCCAGGCGCATCAGGGCCTGCTTCATGTCCTCCTTGTCCATGCCCGTCTCCGCCACAAGCTGGCGGAGGGTTGCGGAGCCCATGGCGTCGATCATCGCCAGGACCTTCTCGTCCCCCGGCACGGTCTCCACCCTGCGGAGGGTGGCGTAGCGGTCGGCATCGTCCCTCAGGACGAACCTGACCTTCCCTCTGACGAACCTTCCCAGCTGGATCTCGCCGGACGCCCTCATGGCGTACCATCTGTCCAGGGAGAAGCCCTTGACCCTCTGGTACACGTCCAGCTCGTTGCCCGCGGAGCCGTAGAAGGCGAAGAAGTCCTCGATGGAATCGAACGATTCTCCCTTGGTGAGCCTGTAGCGCTCCACGGTCTCGTAATCGTAGACGTTGTCCCTTCCGGCGCGGAGGCGCATGTGGTCCAGCCTGAGCATGTACTGGTCGTCCTCCGAGATCAGGAACCTGCCGCGGGAGACGTCCTCCGACGCGACGAGAGATTCCAGCGAGGTCCTCGCATCCTCGTCGCTCAGCGAGAGGGCGAACGCCACCTCCTGCACCGTGGCCGGAGCGAAGCACTCCAGGAAGCGGAGGACGATCATGTCGATGGACCTCCTCCTGTCCTCCGGAGGGTACTCGACCTTCGAGAACGACCACCTGTTGCGGCCGTCTATCCCGGTGCGGGCCACCAGATACATAGATTCCAGCTTGCGTATGGCCCTGAACGCCGCATCGTCGCTGATCTCCAGCTTCTCGACCACCTCGCTCTGGAGCGTGTCCACGCCTATCGTGTCCAGCACCTGTTGCTCGATGTCGTTGAGCGTCCTATCGCGGCGGGTGGCCGCGGCATAGAACGGGATCTGGTCGGAGACCATGACGTGGGGCTCGTCCAGGAACACAGAGCCGACGGCTCCTTCCTGGAACAGCTCCCTGAGCCATCCGTCGACGATCTTCCTGTCCTCGTCCGTGTACGCGTATATGTTCCTGCCCCTCTCGCGGAACGCCTGGAGGGGGCCGGTGAGCATCAGCAGCTTGGGGATGTCCTCCTTGGACTGCACCCTGACAGGCTTCTGCGCGAAATACGGGACTATCTGGTCCTCGGTGAACTCGAACTCGCTGACGGAATCTCCCAGCGCCCTGTACAGGACCTTCCTGTGGAGCTCCCTGAGCAGGGCGGACCTGTCTTCCATGAGGACTATGTCCGAGAACCCGGAGAGGATGGCGGAATGCGCGAAGGGCGACGGCGTGCCCGTGAAATGTATGAGCCGTATGGACATGGCTCCGGAATCGATCATGTCCAGGACCTGCCTGGCGTTCTTCAGGTCCATGTCGTCCTCCATGACCTCGCGGTATGTCTCCTCGATCACCGGGACCCCGTCCATGCCGCCCAGGGTCTCCAGGAGGTACGTGGAGCGCACCTGCTGCCTGTTGACCGATATCGGACGGCCCATGTAGTTCCTGAGGATCATGAAGCTGCGGGCGGCGGTGTGCCTGAACCTGAGCTTGAATATCTCGGAGTCCTTCAGCGACTTCCTGAGTATGGCTTCCAGCTCGCCGCTCTTTATCAGGCCGGGGATCAGGCTCAGGTCGAACTTCCTGGGGCATCCGAGCATGAAGCTGTCGTCGGAGATCGTGACGGACACGTTGGCCCCCATGATCCCGGTCATGCGGTAGGCGTAGGCCCTCGACAGGGCGTCGTTGACCCTGCGCCCGAATGGGAAGTGGAACACGAGCTTCTGGTTGTTGGAGGGATCGATGTACTCCTCCACCGCCAGCTGCCTGTCGTCGGGGATGAAGCCGGACACGGCGTTCTGCTCCCTGAAATAGGACAGCATGCTCCTTGCGGATCCCTCATCGACATCGAAATCGTCAACAAGTTCCTTGATCGCCTTGGAATCGGGGTCCTCGATGCGCGTCTCCATCTCGCCCCTGAAGCGGGCGATGTCCATGGACAGGTCGAAGCTCCTCGGCAGCATCTCTCCGGCCCATGACGGGACGGTGGGCTTCCTGCCGTTGGCCTCCTTCACGTAGGCGGTCATGCCCTTGGAGCGGACGAACTCGAACGACCTGCCTCCCAGGACGAACACGTCGCGCGGCGAGAGCCTCTCCACGAACTTCTCGGAGAGCTCCCCCGCGACGGTGCCGTGGTTGGTTATGACGCGGTAGTTGGCCTCCTCGGGGATCGTCCCCAGGTTCATGAAGTAGATCATCCTGGAGCCTTTCTTCTTCCCGAACTGGGCGGCCTCCTGGTCGTACCATATCTTGGAGTACACCCCCTCGAAGTCGTCCTTGCTCCCGAGGTACTTCAGTACGTTCATGAACGACTCCATGGAGAGGTTGCGGTAGCAGTAGGACCCTTTCACAAGGTCGTATGCGGCCTGAACGTCCCAGCGCTCGTCCAGGCTCATGCCCACGACGGTCTGCGACAGCACGTCCAGGCAGTCCTCAGGGATGCCGACGCGGTCGATGTCCCCTCTGTGGGCGGCCCTGCACATGACGGCGCATTCCACCAGGTCGTCGGGGTCGAACACCAGCAGGCGGCCCTTGGCCACCTTGCCGAAGCTGTGCCCGCTGCGGCCGATCCTCTGAAGCCCTTTGGCCACCGACTTCGGCGACCCGATCTGGCAGACCAGGTCCACGGACCCGATGTCTATCCCCAGCTCCAGGGATGTCGAGGACACGACGCACTTGATCTCCCCTCTCTTGAGCCTCTCTTCCACGTCTAGGCGGATCTCCTTGCCCAGGGAGCTGTGGTGGACCTCCACGTTCTCGAGGCCCCTCTCTTTCAGCTTGTAGACGACGCTCTCGGCGCCGGAACGGGTGTTCGTGAACACCAACGTGGTGTCGTGCTGGTCGATCAGCTCCTTCAGCGTGTCGTACATCATCGAATTGACGATGTCCGAGGACAGTGCGGTCATGTCCTCGGTCGGACAGATGACCTTCAGGTCCAGCTTCTTCTTGGAGCCCGATTCGATGAGGGCCACATCGCGGAGCGACCCGTCGGGATTGCATCCGACCAGGTAACCTGCTATCGCATCGATGGGCGCCAGCGTCGCAGACAGACCGATCCTGACGAAATCGTTCTTGCAGTAGTTCCTCAGGCGCTCCAGGGTCAGCGACAGGAACGCACCCCTCTTAGAGTCGCAGATGTCGTGGATCTCGTCGAGGATGACCCATTCGACCTTCTCGAAGGCCTCCCTGAACTTGGGGGCGGACAGTATGAGCGCCAGGCTCTCCGGAGTGGTGATCAGGATATGGGGAGGATGGCGGACCATCTTCTGCCTCTCGTTCTGGGGGGTGTCACCGGAACGGACGGCCACGCGGATGTCCGGGATGTCCATGCCATGGGCGGCGGCGACTTCCCTCATCTCGGCCAGAGGCGTGTTGAGATTGCGGTTCACGTCGTTGGCCAGCGCCTTCAGAGGCGAGACGTAGATGCAGTAGACCCTCTCCTCCAGGGTGCCCTCGCGGGAGTAGCGGGTGAGCTCGTTGATGATGCTGGTGAACGCGGTGAGCGTCTTCCCGGACCCGGTGGGAGAAGATACCAGGACGTTGCGGCGCTGGTGGATGACGGGGATCGCCTTCGCCTGGGGGATCGTCAGATCGTCGAACCTTTCGTTGAACCAAGTCGAGATGAGGGGCTCCATGAGGCCCATGACCTCATCTTTCGTGTATGTCCTGTCCACCTTCTCCAGCATCGTGACACCAATCGGTGGACCCATGTTTGATAGTAATTTAAACCATTGCATCGGGCGTCCTTTGCGCCCGTCGGAAAAAGGGCCCGCCGGCTCGGACGGGCCCCGCGGATTCATGCGTGCCTGATGCCCGTGGCTGCCGATATCTCGGAATCCGTGGTGCACAGGTCGTCTGCGCCCAGCTCATGGATGTCCCTGTGCCCGGACGCCCTCGCGAAAGCCGCGAGCTGCGCTGCCAGCGCGTTCAGGAAGTTGGCCACGCGCTTGGCCCCGGCCTCCTGGTCCAAACGGGACTCCAGCTCGGGGTCCTGCGTGGCGATGCCCATGGGGCACTTGCCGGAATCGCATGCCCTGTACCTCTGGCAGCCAAGGGCCATCAGCGCCGCAGATGCTATCGCGACGGCGTCCGCGCCCATGGCGATCGCCTTCACGATGTCCCCTCCCGTGCGGAAGCCTCCCGTCATGACGAGCTCCTGCTTCATCCCGTGCTCGTCCATGTACCTCCTGGCCCTGGCCAGAGCATACACCGTGGGGACGGAGCTGTTGTCCTTCAGGAACTTGGGAGAGGAGCCGGTGGCGCCTCCGCGCCCGTCGATGGTGATGAAGTCGCACCCGGAATGCGATATGAACTCCAGGTCCTCCTCGATGCGGCCTGCGGCGATCTTCACGCCTATGGGCTTCCCGCCTGTCCTGGAACGGAGCGTGTCGACTGTATTCTTCAGATCCTCGGGGGTGTCGATCCCGGGGAAGGCGGCAGGGCTCTGGATGTCCTGCCCGGGCCTCCTGCCTCTCATGACCGCGATTATGTCCGTGACCTTGGCGCCGGGAAGATGCCCTCCCATCCCGGGCTTGGTGCCCTGGCCGATCTTGATCTCCACTGCGTCGCATGCCTCGAAGGTCATCAGGTCGGCGCTGTACCCGTTGGGGACGTACTCGAATATATAGCGGTACGAGGCGTTCATCTCGTCGCTGAGAGCTCCGCCCTCTCCGCTGCACATGGCGGTCTTAGCCATGGCGCTGCCCTTGGCGAGCGCGATCTTCGCCCTGCCGGACAGCGCGCCGAAGCTCATGTGCGAGATGTACACGGGCATCTCCAGGACCATGGGCTTCTCCGCATTCTTTCCGATGACCGTGCGGAGGCAGACGTCCTCAGACCCTTCCAGCGGCTTCCGGGCAAGCTGCGCGCCGAGGAACAGTATGTCCCTGAACCCTGGGACGGGAAGAAGGGTCTCCATCGGCTCCCCCGGGTTCCTGCCCGTGTACGACATCTCGCGGATCTCGTCCATCGGACCGTTGTCGCGCCTGATGAAACGGGGATCTATGGAGACGTCTTCCTCTACAGCATCCTCCTCCACCGGTTCGGGAGCCGCTGCAGGAGCGGGCTCGTCCTCCTCCCACAGGTAGAACTCGCCCTTGGGCGACCCGCACATGGGGCACACCCAGTCGTCCGGAAGGTCCTCGAACCTCACTCCCTCGATCTCTTCGTCGTATATCTCGCCGCAGATTCCGCATCTGTACTTGGCCATGGGATGCGGACCTCCGTGGGAGGTATATAATGGGCTATAGAGCAGGACTGATTGTTAAGGGCCGAATAGCCCTATGCCTGCACACCCTTCGCCTTGCGCCGACAGACTCCCCGAAATCATAAAAACCGCGATGCGAGATGCATGAGCATGAGCCGGCAGAAGGCAATCGCACTCGCAATGGCAGTCGTCCTCGCGACGGTAGTGCTGTCGTTCGCCTCCGTCACGGACGGAGCGACGACGCCTGAGCCGGAACCGACGCCCGTGTCATACACATTCTACGGGTACGTCGCCACCATCGACCAGGAGGACAACAAGCCCCTAAGCGGCGTCACGGTGAGGCTCTACAACATCGACAAGGTGGAGATCGATGCCTGCGAGACCGATGAGGACGGGAGGTTCGAGTTCACCGTCATCGACTACGACGGCAGCAACGCCCACTACATCACGCTGGAGTACTCCGAGTACGCCGTCAGGGCCCACCCCAACATGACAACCGACGAAAAGGACGACGGAGACTACTTCCCGTTCTCCCTGGACTCCAGCAAGCTGGACTCCGAAGGGAAGTACGCTCTTACCGGCACTCCCGACAGCAAGTCCTCCATCATCATGGCGATCACCGTCGGAGAGGTCTTCGGCAGCGTCTATGGGGATGTGTCCGGTGTGTCCACCGGCCTCAACGGGGCGAAGATCACGCTGGTCTCCGAGTCGGGGAAGAACTACTCCGCGACCACCGACGACAAGGGCTACTTCTCCATCAAATGCCCTTACGGGACCTACAAGATGTCGATATCCTGCAACGGGTTCGAGAGCAAGAGCCTCGAGGAGGTCACTCCGAGCAGCGGCTTCGCATACATCGTGAGCCTCGAGGAGATCAAGACGGACGTGTTCTTCGGACTGGACAACGCCCACTCGATGATGCTCATCGGATTCATCGTCCTGGTCCTGATGCTGGCCATCACGATCTCGCTGGCCAGGTGGTCGAAGAAGCCCAACTCCCCGGTCCAGATCGAGAACGACCTCGAGCCGGCGAAGACCGACGACGAGCTCAGAGATCTCTGACGAGCGATTCGTTGACCTTGTCGTAGAGGCTCCTGCCCTGAGCGTCGATAGCGACTATGAGCGGGCCGAACCTCTGGGCCTCGAAATGCCACATGGCCTCGGCCATGCCCAGGTCCAGCCAGTCCGCTCCGGTGCACCTGTCGAGGCCCTCGGCGAGCGTGATGGCCGCTCCGCCCGTGGCTGCCAGGTAGACGCATCCGTAATCCTTCATGGCCTCGGCTGTCGGCTTGGACATGCCGCCCTTCCCGACTATCGCGCGGATGTTGAACGTGGCGATCATCTCCGGCTCCAGCTTGTTCATCCTGGCAGACGTGGTCGGGCCTGCAGCGACGACCGCCCAGGAGCCGTCCTCCCTCTGCCTCATTATGGGGCCGCAATGGAAGATCACAGCCTTGTTGAGCCCTTCAGGGACATCTTCGCCCTTCTCGGCCATCTCCAGCGCGCGGATGTGCATCTCGTCGCGGCCCGTGATTATCGGACCCGAGAGGAAGACGGTCTCTCCGAGCTCCAGGGACCTGACGGTCTCCTCGTCCAGGGGCGCGGTGAGGACCTTCAAAGCGTCACCCCCTGAGAGTACTCGACGCCTTCCGAGGTCATGCGGGCGGACGCCCTGCGGGTGGCCCAGCAGCCGATATTCACGGCGACGGGGAGGCTCGCGGTGTGGCATGCGCACTTCTTCAGCCTGACCTTCAGTACGGTGGTGTCCCCTCCGAGGCCCATGGGCCCCAGGCCGGACCGGTTGAGCGCGATGAACAGCTCCTCCTCCAGCTCCCTGAGGGACATGTCGGGATTGTCCTCGTCGATGGGCATGAGGAGGGCCTCCTTGGCCATCTCGACGCATCTGTCCGAAGTTCCGCCGATCCCCACTCCGACTATGGACGGGGGGCACGGACGGCCTCCCGCGTCGAGGACGGAGTCCATGACGAACCTCTTCACCCCTTCGATGCCGTCGGCGGGGTTTAGCATGGCCAAGCGGGTCATGTTCTCGGAGCCGGCGCCCTTCGGGAGCACGGTTATCTCCGTGAAATCGTCGTCTGTAGGGATGTAGTGGATGATCGGCATGCCGTCGCCCAGGTTGTCCCCCAGGTTCTGCCTGGTGAGCGGGTCGACGGTGTTCGGCCTCAGCGGAATGCTGCTGGTGGCCCTGCGGACCCCCTCGGCGATCTTCCCTGCGATCGAAGAATCAAAGCTGCCCCTGACATAGAAGACCGGGATGCCTGTGTCCTGGCACATCGGCAGGCCGAGGTGCTCGGCCTTCTTCACGTTGTCCATGACCGCTCCCAGCTGGGTATAGGCAACTGGATTAGTCTCCCATCCGGCCGCGGCCTCCATGGCCCATCCGATGTCCTCCGGGAGCCTCGTGTTCGCGAGACGGAGCAGGTTGACCACGACGTCGTCCACAGGTTCGGGCAGCTTTATCATGACGCTGATGAGAGAATCGGTTGTATTTGGAGATTGGGCATCACGGCACGAAGTAGAGCACGTCGTCTATGGTGACCACCTTCACGGAATCCCCGATCTCCGCATCGGCTGGCACCTTCAGATCCACCGTGGCGAAGCTGTGGGGGTCCAGGACCTGTATCTCCTCCTCGGAGCGGCTGACCACGGTGGCCTCCGGCAGGTCGCCTGCGGCCTCATAGAGCTTGATCTCCGTCATGTCGGCCCTGCGGACCGCTCTCTCGCGGAAGTCCATCAGGTCGATGACGCGCCCGCCCCCGCTGGAGACGCGGACGAGCTTGCACCAGTGGCCCTGGAAACGGACCACGTCCCCGACATGGTACTCGGGGAGCCTCACCAGATAGGTGATCCTGTACATGTCCTGGCCGTCGGTGGTCTGTCCCACCAGCTTGGGAGACTCCTTGGTTTCGGCGCAATAGTGGTCGGCCAGCTCCCTCGCCAGCGATTTCCCCAGAGACATCGACGAAAGGTACACGTCCACGCCTCCGGTGACCAGCTCCATCTTGGTTATGAACAGCGACCTGTTGTTGGCGGCCTGCCTTGCGACGAAGTTCTCCACCATGGCCAGGGTCTCTTCCCTCATCTCGGGAGAGAGCTTCCCAGACCCTGTGCGTATCTGGAGGATCGCCTCGTAGTAGCTGCCGAGCTGCCTGGAGCACCTCTTGCATACCGTGTTCTTGATGCGGACGGTGGTCGAAGATTCATCCTCCGTCTCGTATCCGAGGACGTCGCAGGAGGTGACCACATCTACCCTGTAGGTGTATGGGTCCTGCTCCTCCACGGAAGCGGACATGGACACGGGAACGACATCGCGGATCGCCGACATGGCGTCCATCGCAGCATCTTGAACAGCATCCAGGCGGTCCATCCTGGTCCACCTGTCCCTGAACTCGTACTCCCCGCAGTTGGTGCAGACCTTCAGGTCCACATGATGGGGGAGCATGGTGAGCTTCCTCCCGCCCAGCCAGCAGTCTATGCACAGCCCTTCGAGGGACTCTTCGCAGTCCCTTCCGCATTTCACGCAGAAGCTCAATACAGCACCACCTGGGCATGGCGGACGCCGCCGATCTCCATCACGCACTCGGGGCTGACCATTCCCTCCTCGATGGCGATGGCCACGGCCCTCTCCCCGACGATGTTCATGATCGTGATGGACTTCATCCTCTCCCTGTAGGCGTCCTCGGAGACCGATTCCCCTTTGTAGAAGCCCTCGGAGACGGTGATCTTCGCTCCGTCCCCTGCGAATGTCATGCCGATTATGTCCTCGTCGCATGCCGCGAGGATCCTGTCGCTGCCATGTGTGTGTATCCTGACGAACATCGGTCTCACGTCCTCTTGTATATCCCCGAGGGGGTCTTGTATATCTCGCCGGCATCGCTCAGCTGCTTGAGGGCCCTGGTGACGTCCGTCTCGTTCAGGCCCTGGGAGGAGCAGTGCTGCTCCAGCTCCTCGGCGTTCAGGCCGTCTCCGCCGAACTCGCGCATGATGCCCCTGACCACATCGATCTTGTTCCTGTCCTTGGAGCTGATCCCCGAGGCGATCTTGTCTATGTCGAACCCGCCGTCGTCGTTGCCGGCGATCCTCTTCAGATAATCTTCGACCAGGTCCACGGCGCGGTTGGCATCCACGTCGGTGACCACCTTGCTGAGCCTCATCTTCGCCGATGCCTCGGACAGACGGACGAATGCCTCCAGCTGTCTGGCGGTGATAGGGACGGAGGAGCCATCATTGCCCATGTTCCTTATCCTGAGATAGCTGCGCTCGATGATCTCCTTGGCCTCGTCGGTCATGATGGGCGTGATCCTCTTGGAGTACGCGACGTACTTCCTCAGGATGTCCACGCCGTATACGGGACGGATCGTGTCCGTGTCGGCCAGGATCTTGGACGGGTCGACGCCGTCGACGGTCTCGCCCTCGTGCATCATCCTCACCTGTCCGCGCTGGTGCGCCTTGAGGATGTGCTCGGTGATCTTGGTGTCCCTGGACTTGTCCGGCTTGTCCGTGAGCACGAATATGAGGTCGAAACGGGACATCAGCGCAGGAGGCAGGTCGATCTGCTCGGCAATGGGGGTGTCCTCCTCGAACCTGCCGTATTTGGGGTTGGCCGCGGCGAGCATGGAGCATCTGCACTGGAGGGTGGCGGTTATGCCTGCCTTGGCGACGGAGATCTTCTGAGATTCCATGGCCTCGTGCAGGGACGACCTGTCCTGGTCGGTCATCTTGTCCAGCTCATCGATGCACGCCAGACCCTTGTCCGCCAGGACGAGGGCTCCTGCTTCCAAGGTCCATCTCCCGTCTCCGAAGTCGTCCCTGACCGCAGCGGCGGTCAGTCCGGCCGCGGACGCGGACTTCCCGGAAGCGTAGATGCCTCTGGGAGCGAGCATGCTCATGTACCTCAGCAGCTGCGACTTCGCGACTCCGGGGTCTCCCATCAGGAGGATGTGCATGTCCCCCCTCATGACGGTCCCGTCGTCCATCTCCTTGTGGCAGCCTCCGAACAGCTGCAGGGCGATGGACCTCTTGACGGAGTCAAGCCCGTAGATGGATGGCGATATGGATTTGACTATGTTCTCGAACAGCTCGGGGTCCTTCGACATGCGGAGGATCTCCTTCTCGTCCTCCTCCGTGATCTGTATCTCGTCGTACTCGTGCTGCTCGAACTCCACGGATATGACGTCGAGGTACGTCTCGAAGACTGTGGACTTGTCCCTGTCTGTCTTCTCCACGGACCTGAGGATCCCGTTCAATGTGATCCTGTTCCCCGCGGTGACCTCTCCGGCGATGTCGTCCTCCACGTACCCGGTGATCCTCTCGGGCTGGGCCCCTCCCCTGAGGCCTTCAGGGGACTCCTGTATCTCGATCTTCTGAGTGTCGATGTACACCGATGCCTTCTCGTCGAGGATGAAGCGGGTGGCCTGCTTGTTGCAGCTCCCTTCGGTGTTGACGCACATCATGGGCTCCTTGAGGAGCATCCCGGGCTGCTGGATCCACATCTCGGCGCCGCATCTGGCGCATCTGAACAGGCCCACGGTCATCCTGGGCTTGACCGTGGTGACCTTCCTTGCCAGCCCCTCGACAGCCACGAGCCTCCTCAGATGGTCGGCCCTCAGGTTGCGGATATCGACGGTGGCGTCGCGCGGGAGGTTGAATATCCTTATGTTGATGGCTTCGCCGGGCCTGCTTATGTTGGGGACGAGGGACATGGCAGTGTTCTTGGCGAACTCGAGGCACCTGTCCGGGTTGTCGAGGACATACATCGCGAAATCCACGTTGTAGGTGTTGATATCAGCGTAATCCACCATCAGGCTCTTCTTCTGAGGGTAGTTCTCCGCGATGCACGTGATCATCAGGCGGTACTTCTCCTTCGTGAAGAGGTCGTTCCATGCGGCTTTGATGTCATCGTCCTGGAAATTGATCATTCGACTGCCCCCTTGCATTCATCGTCTGCCCACCAGACCCATCCTCCGCGGTCCATGGATATCTGCCCTTTGATCTTGCCCGCCTTGCGGTATTTCATAAGCGTCTTGGCGAGGTCGTCGGGGCACCTGTACTCGAACAGGTGCTCCAAACGGTCGGTGGCCTCCTTGGTGGTCAGGAGGTCGTTGCCGAGTGCGTCCCATATCATCGGCAGAAGGTCGTCGGAGGTCATCTCCGGACCCATTCCATCAAAGATATAAAAGGAATTTTAGACGCGTCCTGTCGGCGGCGGAACGCGGCGCCGGCGAGAGACGATAGTGACAGAGGGTTTTCGGAATGCCATAACAGGATGTCCTTGATCAACGGCGTTAAGATGACCTGCATCGCACATAGCCAGACATCTAGAAAAACGGCGTTACAATGTTGAGGATGTCCTAACAAAAAATGCTTAGAATTAGCATCTCCGAAACGGATTCTAATCAACTTTTTATATGGCTTCGACGTCGTAGATGATGAGGTAATCATATGGTTACAGTTAACGGATCTGAGTGTGTTGCATGCGGAGCATGCGTCGACGTCTGCCCTGAGGGAGCCATCACCTGCGATGACATCGCTGTCATCGATGCCGGCAAGTGCATCGACTGCGGCGCTTGCATCGACGAGTGCCCCTCCTCTGCGATCTCCGAGTGATTTTGCAGAAGAATCGAGCCGCTTCGGCGGCAAACCCTTTCTCTCACCTTTTATTCCTCCTATGCATTGCCTGATCGGGTTTGTCACGACCGATTGCATCGCGACGTAGAAGGGACCCCATGTTCGATTACGGGACGGCCGACAAGATCGTCGAGAGGATCGCCACGGTCCTCTCCCCTCAGCTGAACATCGTTTTCGGATCGGCAGCACGCCACGAAGCGGGGGACCATAGCGACCTCGATATCCTCGTCGTTATGGACACCGATCTCAAGAGCGCAAAACGTGCGGCCGCCATCCACAAGCAGACTACAGACTTCATGATGCCCATGGACGTGTTCGTCCTGACACCTTCCGAGTACGAGGCGAACAAGGACGACGAGTACTCTTTCGTGAGCGAGATCGTCCGCACCGGAACGGTCGTCTATGATTCCTTCTCAGACTACATTCCAAAGCTGTCAGAAGAATGACCCAGACACTCTAAGATTCGCATTTCCATTACCACAAATCTCTAGCATAATTTGCCACAAATATGTAGCAGAAAAGACATCCTTATAATCCACCCAGGCATAGCATCCTCCATGGGGGAATATCTTCGCAGGGTCGTTGATGATGACCTGGATTTCTATCTCGATACATTCGGAGCCGTGTTGCTGCACGGACCGAAATGGTGCGGTAAGACGGCCACTGCCGAAATGAAAGCCAAGAGCATGATTAAGCTGCAGGATCCGAGGAAGATCGACCAATACAAGAAAGCGGCCGGTGTGAGCATCTCCAACATACTCGATGGGGAGCATCCCCGTCTGATTGATGAATGGCAGGTCATGCCCGAGATATGGGATGCAGTCCGTTCCGAGGCAGATGAGTTCTCGGAAACGGGAATGTTCCTACTGACAGGTTCCAGAGTTCCCCCAAAAGAACCTACCCATCATAGCGGTGCAGGACGGATTGGAGTGCTGGACATGTACCCCATGAGCTTATTCGAGTCCGGGGATTCCAACGGGCGTATCTCGTTGAAGTCGCTGTTCGAAGGCACATGCGACATGGGCGCGGAATCATCGCTCACCGTGGAACAGCTAGCGTATTGCCTATGCAGAGGCGGCTGGCCATCGAACGTGAGAGTGGACTATCGCAAGTGCGTTGCCAACATCAGATGCCACCTCGGTCGGATATACGAGAGCGACGACCTCCCCTTGAAGAAGTATGCGAAGGATCCGGAGCTCGCGAAGGCGGTTGTCAGATCGTACTCCCGCAACATCTCATCTTCGGCCACCAATAAGGCGATGCTCGCAGACATCAGGAAAGGAGGCATCTCCGTTTCCGAGTCGAGGTACTACGACTACATCTCCGCCCTGAAGGATGCGCATCTGATCAAGGACCTCGATGCGTGGAGCCCTGCAACGAGATCGAAAGGTGCCGTCTGCTCATCCCCCAAAAGAGAGCTCATCGACCCTTCCATCGCAGCGCTGTACCTGGGGTTCACCCCCTCGAAATGCAAGAACGACTTCGACACGTTCGGGCTCCTGTTCGAATCCTTGTGCATAAGGGACCTGAGAGTGTATTCATCGACAATCCACGGCAAAGTGTCCTATTACCATGACAGATACGGGCTTGAAGTCGACGCGGTCGTATCATTGGATGACGGCAGATTCGGATTGATCGAGATCAAGCTCGGTTCCGGAGACATCGATGACGGTGCCAAGAACCTCCTGAAGCTCGAATCCGCTCTGGAGGATGCGAACCTCCCGAAGCCTGTGTTCAAAATGGTCCTGACCGGTGCAAAGCTCTCGTACGTCCGCAGAGACGGGGTGCTCGTCGTGCCGATCGGATGCCTTGGCCCATGATCGGGTAATCTCAAATAGAGCGGAGTCTGAGACGCAAATGAGGTAGGACAATGACTACGATAGACATTACAACTGCCCAGAGGAACCTGCATAAGCTTGTGCGTCAAGCCCTCACGGGCGAAATCATCACCATCTCGTCCGAAGAAGGGAGCGTCGTGATGATATCGGAAGAAGCGTGGGAGTCCCTCAAGGAGACCCTGTACCTGCTAGGAGATCCGGACTTCGTAAAGGATGTCGTCGATGCACGCAACGCTCCTCCGGAAGAACGCCAAGCATGGAACCGAGATGATTCTGGTTCCCCCTCGAACGACTGCGTCAGATGCTGTATCAGGACTCGCTGTCGCCGACGATGGAATCGATGTACTCGTTCTGGATGCGGACCACCTCGGTGCTGTCCGCGGCTTTAGAATAATCCTCGAGCATCGCCCCGTTCAGCCTCATGAACTCCGGGGCCCAGTTGAAACGGCCCATGAACTCCGCAGCCTGCTCCTTCTGCCCCAGTATGATCAGAGCGGCCATCACGGCCTCGGCGCTGTTGAGCTCCATGGGCCTGCCCCAGTTGATCGGATTGGATGCCAGAAGATACGGCAGCGCCCTCTCCTCCACCTTCTTCAGCCTGGGGAACTCATCGATGTTGGTCCAGGTCAGGTCCATGACCACCAGGCCCTTGTGCGCATGGCGCAGGTCGGCGGGCGACAGGGCCTTGTCCGAGAAGGGGGACAGCACGATCGACCCCGAGGGTATGGCCCCTAGGGTCTTGGCCTCCTTGCCCAGGCCGAACTTGAGCATCCTCTTCGCAGTGCACTTCTTGGGGTCGCACTGGCACTTGTCGAAGATGATGACAGGTATCATGCGGAGACCATCGATGCGAGCTTTGCCGGGTCGGCCATGTTCTCCTTCACCCAGGCCTCGATCTGCTTCATGGACTCCACGTACTCGTTGTAGAGCTCCAGGTCGTCGGTGGCCTCGAAATCGAGCCTCTGGCGCATGGGCGCGAGGATCTGCTTGCCCTTCCAGGGGGTCTTGGGGGCCCACTCCTTGAAGACAGGCTCCTCGGTGAAGATCACATAATCGTAGTCCTGGTCTTTCCTGAGGTAGTCCTCGTCCTTGAAGTCCTTGGAGACCTGGCGCCTCATGTCTTCTCCGTTCTGGTACATGGCGGAGATCATCTCGCAGTCGACGATGTCGTGCTCCGGGCCGGCGCTGTAGGCCTCGTAGAGCTGGGGAAACAGCTTGGCCGTGAAGTACTCGGCCACCTGGGACGAGAAATCGTTCTTGGCATCCACGAAAAGCACGCGTATCCTGTTCTCCTTCTTCTTGAACATCGGTGAACCACTACGGGTCGCTAACACGAGAGTATAGATAAGGGTGAGCATGGACGGCAAGTGTTATCATCGGCCGGTGCCTATGGGCGGATGCCACGATGATGATCGTTACATCGAGCTGAGCGCTGATGATAGACGGGCGAGCTGAGTGGCCTTCTACTGCTCTTCGATAACAGTTTATAAGGAGCAGATTATGGTCGGAACATGACTTTCCTTCAGGTCGCACTGGACCTCATGCAGCTGAACAGAGCCGTCGAGATCGCCAAGGAAGCGGTCGCAGGCGGCGCGGACTGGGTCGAGGTCGGCACGCCCCTCATCAAGAGCGAGGGCGCCGACGCCGTCAGGACGCTGAGGCGCGAGTTCCCAGGGAAGAAGATCATCGCCGATACCAAGACCATGGACGTGGGAGCGTTCGAGGTCGAGATCATGGCCAAGGCGGGTGCGGACATAGTCACCGTCCTCGGTCTCGCGGACGATGCCACCATCGAAGAGGCGGTCATGGCCGGGAGGAAGTACGGAACGGAGATCATGGTCGACATGATCAACGTTCCGGACAGGGTCGCCAGATCCAAAGAGGTCGAGAAGCTCGGTGTGGCCTACATATGCCTGCATATGGGCATCGACACCCAGATGCGCGGAGAGGAGCCTCCGATAGAGGTCCTGAAGAGTATCGCCGCTTCGGTATCCGTCCCGATAGCCGTCGCTGGAGGCATCACTGCGGAGAACGCCGGGCTGTACGCAGAGGCAGGAGCCACGGACATCATCGTCGGAGGCGCGATAATCAAGACCGGCGACATCAAGAAGGCAGCCGAGGACGTGAAGAAGGCCATCTCCGGCGCGAAAGTTGATACTGGACTTGCGAAAAAGTACGGAGAGGAAGAGCTCTTCGAAGCGTTCTCCAAGGTGTCCACCTGCAACATCTCCGATGCCTTTCACAAGCAGGGGGTCATGTTCGGCATACTGCCCCAGTCCCTGGCCCATAAGCAGAAGATGGTCGGCAGGGCCCTGACCGTGCAGACCGCCAACGGCGACTGGGCGAAGCCCGTGGAAGCCATAGACCGCGCAAAGAAGGGGGATGTCATCGTCGTCGACGTCGGAGGCGCTCCCGTGGCCGTGTGGGGCGAGCTCGCATCGCATTCCGCGGTGCAGATGGGCGTCGCGGGGATTGTGATCGACGGTGCGGTGAGGGACATAGACGACATCCGCGAGATGAGGTTCCCCGCTTTCTCCAGGACCGTAGCGCCCTGCGCCGGAGAGCCCAAGGGATACGGCGGGATAGGGATCGAAGTGACCGTGGGCGGGCAGAGGGTCCGCACGGGAGATTGGATCGTAGGCGACGAGAGCGGAGTGGTCGTCATCCCCAAGGAGATGGCCGTTGAGGTCGCCAACAGGGCCATCGATGTCCACGAGAGGGAGGACAGGACCAGAGAGGAGATCCTCAGGGGATCCACTCTTTCCAAGACCAACGAGCTCTGCAAGTGGGAGCCCGTCCACTGAGCTTCGGCTCGGGCGCATGCCGCGCCGGTCGACTGCTCGGGAAACAGCCCCTGGACTGCGCAATGGGATGCAGAGAGGAAAAATTTGCAGACGTCTGGCTCTGTCTATTTCGCAGTTCGGTGCCGAAAAAATATTTTCATAGAGCCGGACCGAACGGGATGGTTCTGACGGGCGTCCGCCCCGGCCCATCGCCGGGGCATGGCCCGGAAGCCCTGAGGCTTCAGAAGTCGTAATAGCGCTCGGAAGAAGAGCCGTTGAGCTCCTGGTCGAGCTTCTTGAGCCTCTCAATCCTGTCAGGGGTCGAAGGGTGGGTGCGGAACAGGTTGATCAGTCCCGTCGTCTTCCTGGTGCCGAAGGGATTGGATATCCACATGTTGGCCGCCGAGGGGTTGTCGTACTTGTTGGTGCTCGCAGAGCATCCGCCCTCGATCCTGGTCAGCGCGCTGGCCAGGGCCATGGGCTTGCCTGTGAGCCTTGCTCCGGACTCGTCGGCCAGGTACTCCCTGTTCCTCGAGACTCCGAGCTGGATGAGCATTGCAGCTATGGGCAAGGTGATGTCCGCCAGGATCGCGATCGCGAAGCTGGCTCCGTTGTTCTGGTTGTTGAACAGCGATGCCCAGACAGCCATCCTGGCCACGTATGCGATCAGGGACGCCATTGTGGAAGCCACGGACATGACGAGGATATCCCTGTTCTTCACATGGGAGAGCTCGTGGGCCATGACGCCTTCTAGCTCGTCATCGGTCAGCAGGTTCATGAGCTGACGAGTGGCAACGACCGCAGCGTTCTTCGGGTTGCGGCCGGTGGCGAACGCGTTGGGCATGGGAAGGTCGGACACTCCGACCTCGGGCATGGGAAGGCCCGCCTTCTCGGCGAGGCGCTCCACGATGCCGTAGAGCCTGGGCTCCTCCTCCCGGGTTACAAGGCGCACCTTGTTGGCGGAGAGGGCCATCTTCTTCGAGAAGAAGTAGGCGAACACGTTGAACAGTATCGAGACCGCCAACATGACCGTGAGGCCGATCATCCAGTTGTTGAAGAACGCCCCCACCAGCATGCCTATGACGACTAGCAGCCCAGTCATGGCTGCGAACATCGCTAAGGTTCTTAGACGCCAATGCATAGTAATCGGAGAGCTATTGCTAGGATGCTCTATATAAAGAGTGCTCCCGAAGCTTCAGCAGGTCAGCCTTTGTACACGGATCCGACGTAGAAGTCGTTTACCCCGTTCAAGCCGAGATTGGTGCGGAGGTTCAGCATGCCGTCGCGACCGGTGGCATGGTTGAGATATAGGACCTTGCAACCGCATGCATCGAACTCGCTCGCATAGGACGCGGCGACAGGCTTCTTCTTCTTTTCCAGGAGCACGGAGCCGAGGTAGGCGTCGGGATACCTTCCGAGCTTGTCGTACACTGCCTTGAGAGGAACCGCAGGGCCTGCGACGCCCCTTCCGGAGACCAGCGTCAGGCGCTTTCCCTTGACGAGCACGAACCTCTCGCCGTCGATGAACGGCGTGACCGACACTTCCGGGGAGGCTTCGATCCATCCCGCTTCGGTGTCGGGCAAGGCTTTGGACATGTTCTCCTCGGTGACCGTCATCTTCCTGCCCAGAGGGAGGGCCTTCTTCGGAGCGAACATCTTCTCGGGGCCGTAGATCTTCAGCGGAGACTCCCTGGCCTCCAGCAGGCCGTTCACCGCCGCGCAGTTGTCCGGGTGGAACTGGGTGACGATCAGGGCATCGATGGACTCGGGGTCGATCTCCAGGTTCTCCAGGTTGTGCCTGAGATACCTTCCCCTGAGGCCGGTGTCCACCAGGAACCTGGCATCACCGGTGTCGATCAGAACGGAGAACCCCTTGGCTCCGATGAGCGGAGTGTCCTCGATTGCACCTTCGTCATAAACTCCCGTGATTGTAACTGCCATGACATCATCTCCTGTAAAGCGAATCTGGGATGTCCCCGCATATCCTGTGGATGCTCTCCGTCGGGACCTCCCCGTTGGCGAGCCATGCGCGGACCCTCTTAGGGACCGTGGTGACGGACATTATCGCGCCAGGCTTGGCCGGGTCGTCGATGTAGTCGGTCTCCATCATGAAGCGGTCCGTCCCTTTGCCGTAAGCTTCCCTCATGTTCGTCTTGGACGCAGGGATCGAAGGCATCACACCGCATGTCTCCTCTTCCGTGACCCACGGAGGAGAGGAATGCTTGATCACCAGGCCGCGGTCCAGGCCTGCCCTGTCTGCGAGCTCCGCCAGCGAACGATCCGTATCGGTTTCGGATTCGCAATGGATGATGACAGGGCAATCGTTCTCCTTCGCAAACTGCATCCCGACCAACAGGACCCTGTCCGATGCCTCGCGGACCTCTGCGGGCACGGGGAAATGCGGACGCCCGATCTCCCCTATCGCCACGGCGCGACCTTCGGCGACGGCTTTCCCGGCATCCTCCATCCCGCGGACCATGATATCCTCGGCCTTCTCCAATCCGAACGCCTCCGCCAGACGGAGGATCAGGACGGGATACGGTCCGACTGCGATGTTGATCTCCAGGGAAGTGGCCTCCCTGGCCTTGGCCGCGAGACCGTAAGTGATCTCGTACGACTTGGCGAAATCAGCCCCGCATGCTATGGGGGCCTCCGGATAAGGAAGAGTGACAAGCGTGAGGCCCGTCCCGCCTGCGGCCTCGAACTCCTTCAGAGCCTCGATGTTCCGCCCTGAAGGGCTCATATGGATGTGGTTGTCGTAGACCGGGACCTGCTCCGCCATGCACGTTTTATCATCTACTAGTATAAGAGAGGTCAGATTGATGCCCCAGGACTGCTTCGGCATCCATTTTATACGCCCCCCGTTCATGACCATCCGATGGATTCGAACGCCCGCTTCCTCCTGAAGTCGTTCAGGAAATACTACAGAGTGAACACGCCGATATTGCCGGACAGGTTCACCCGCAGGGAGTTCGGGTTCATGTTCTTCGACAAGTCCTTTGTCCAGAGGCACATCTCGTTCCCCAACCCGAACGAGCTCCACCGGTTCATGATAGGACAGGTCCCGTCGCACAGCTACTACTCCACCTCGTACTACAGGAAGCCCGACGCGCCCACCATGGACGAGAAGGACTGGCTGGGGGCGGAGCTCATCTTCGACCTGGACGCAGACCACTTGGACGGAGCCAAGGAGATGACCTACTCCGAGATGCTCCTGCAGATCAGGAAGGAGATGATCAACCTGGTCGATTCGTTCCTGCTCGGGGACCTGGGCTTCTCGGAAGACCAGGTGCACATCACGTTCTCCGGCGGCAGAGGATACCACGCCCATGTGAGGACTCCCGACGTCATGGGGCTGGGAACCCATGAGAGGAGGGAGCTCGTCGACTACATCACAGGGACCGGCCTGAACATAGACTGGGTGTTCCCCTACAACAGGGTCCCCACCTCCCAGGTGGTCACGGGGTCCGGCGTGAGGACCAACATAGCCAAGGACCGCCTGATACCTCCCGCCGACTCCGGCGGATGGAAGCTTAGGATGAGGAACGGCCTCATGGACGTCGTCAACGACTTCTGCGACACCGATGCCAAGGCTGTGAAGAGGGAGTACCCCTCGATCAAAGGGAGCGACATCAAGACCGTGATGAAGGCCCAGGAGGAGCTGAAGAAGGCCCGGACGGTCATATTCGTCAAGAACAACATGGCCGTTCTGTCCCCGTCCACGCAGAACATGCTGGTGAAGATCATGAAGGAGGACATGGCCTACCGCCTGTCCGGAGAAGTGGATGAGCCAGTCACCGCGGACATCAAGAGGCTCATACGCCTTCCGGGGTCCGTCCACGGCAAGAGCGGCCTGAGGGTGACGCCCATCACGAGACAGCAGCTGACCGATTTCGACCCTTTGCAGATGGCCGTTCCTGCAGAGTACACCGACGAGCCCGTGAAGATCACCATGAGGAAGCCCGCGACTCTCGACATGAAGGGAGAGCATTTCACCCTGTCAGGGGAGACCGAGGTGCCGGAGTTCGCAGCGGTGTTCCTGATCGGAAGGAAGATGGCCGACATCGGATACGCATCGGAGACCGACCTCCAGAAGAAGCTGTTCTGATATATCTGGCACATATGTGCTCAGACCGATCCCCGGACATTCGCTCCGACACCTGGGCCTCCCTACTATAATACGCGCGCACATCTCTTGTTTCGTTAATTATATAAATAGGGTCAGAATCCAGCCTTCTAGGTAATCACTATGAAAGCATTCCGTGTCACAGGAACCTACGCAGACCCCAGGAAAACCCAGCCCTTCTCCGTCGAGATGGCCGCTGAGGACGAGGCCGCAGTGAAAGAGAAGGCGCTCTCCACCATCGGAAGCAAGCACAAGCTCAAGAGATGGCAGATCGACATCGCCAAGGTCGAGGAGATCCCCGCAGACCAGGTCGAGAGCCACCTCGTGAAATACCAGATCGGTGAGTGAACTTGGAAGACAACGAGCTCCGTCAGGCCATCGCCGTGATGGAATCATACAAGGAGAGGGTCGATGCCCTCAGCCGTCAGGTCCAGGTCCTCCGTGTCTCGCTGGACGAGGTCACCATGGCCTCGGACGCGATCAAAGCGTTCAGGGACGCCAAGGACGGGGACGAAATCCTTGTCCCCGTCGGAGCGATGTCGTTCATCCCGGTCAAAGTGACCGGCAACAGGAACGTCGTTGTGGGCGTCGGGTCCAACATCTCCGTCGAGAAGGATGTAGCCGGCTCGATCGAGTACATGGACGCCAACGGCGCCGAGATCAACGAGGCCCTGAAGAAGACCGTAGAAGCTCTCAATGAGGCACAGAACGCTCTGTCCGAGCTCAGCGCTGCCATTCAGCACGAATATTCCAACAGGCAGGCCGCGACGGACACCCAGCAGTGAGGCGGTGAACATGTTCGATTCCCTGAAGTCCAAGATGAAGAACCTCTTCTCGAAGGCCAACAAAGGCCTCGATGAGGAGAAGATCTACAAGCCCGAGGAACCCGAACATGTTCCCGAGCCCGCCGTGGCAGAGGCCGTTCCTCAACCGCAGGCGGGAGCCCCCGCTGCAGTCCAGCCCGTTCAAGAGGCTGTTCCGGCAGAGAAAGCGCCCGAACCCGTTCCGGAGCCCGAACAGGCCCCCAAGCTCTCCAGGAAAGAGCTCCTGAAGCTCAAGAAGCAGGAGAAGAAGGAGGCCAAGAAGGAAAGCCGTCCCGCAGAGGACAGCATCGTCTCCGATTCCGGGAAGAAGATCAAGGAGGACCCTCTCGATGAGATCCTCGACGAGCTGGAGATAATCCTGCTGGAAGCCGATGTGGCCTACCCCGTCGTCGAGGAGATCAAGAAGGGAGTCCGCGAGAACCTCCTGGGGAAAAAGTACGACCGCTCATACACGCTGGAGCAGGTCGTCGAGCTCTCCGTCAAGGACGCCGTCAGGGATGTCCTGAAGATAAACGAATTCGATTTCGACCAATGGCTCTCCGAGCAGAAGAGGCCCACAGTCATAATGTTCGTGGGCATCAACGGAACGGGGAAGACCACGGCGATCGCCAAGGTCGCCAACCGCATCCAGAAGAACGGCCAGACGGTCGTCCTGGCAGCCTGCGACACTTTCAGGGCAGGCGCCATAGAGCAGCTCACCATCCATTCCGAGAAGCTCGGATGCAAGATCGTCAAGCAGGCCCACGATGCCGACCCCTCGGCAGTGGCTTACGACGCCATAGAGCATGCGAAGTCCAAGCGCAAGGACGTCGTCCTCATCGACACTGCCGGAAGGATGCAGACGAACAACAACCTCATCGAGGAGATGAAGAAGATCGTCAGGATCGCCAAGCCCGACCTGAAGGTGTTCGTCGGAGATTCTCTGGCAGGAAACGATGCCATCGAGCAGGCAAAAGTCTTCGATGCGGCGATCGGCATAGACGCTGTCATCCTGACAAAGATCGACACCGACGCCAAAGGCGGCGCGGCTCTGTCCATCGCCCACACCATCGGGAAGCCGATAGCGTTCGTCTGCAACGGTCAGGAATACGAGGACATCATCATATTCAACACGGAATGGATGATCGACCGCATGTTCAATGACGAGTGATCAGCCCTTCACGCACAGGTTGTAGTAGAGCGTCGTGAAGACCTTCGCATCCGTCACGAGATTGGACATGACCACATGCTCGTTGGGAGCATGAAGCGTCCCTCCTCCGCACTGCCACACGTAAGCGTCGAGGCCTCTGGCCCTGAAGAAGTTGGCACAGGTCCCTCCGCCCACTCCGACCGCCGAAGGCCTGTTGCCGGTGACCGATTGGACCGCGTCCCTCAATGCGATGAACCCTTCGCTGTCGGTGGACGAGGGCTTGCCGGAGACATGCCTCTGTATCTCGGACACCGTTATCTTCGCGTCCGTACGCTCCTCGTGCTTGGCTGCCAGATCCTTTGCGATGGCGATAACGTCGTCGATCTCGTAGGCCGGGAGCAGCCTTATGTCCATGGAGAACTCGTCGTGCCCGGGGATTGTGTTCACGTTGTCCACGGTGGACGGCCTCTTGGTGGGCTCGAACGTGGACATATGCGGAAGGTAGATGTCATCTGCCCTGCAGAACCTCTCCTCCAGGACGTCCATCAGCTCGGCTAGATATTGAGTCGAGACCCTGTAGGCGTTTATCCCCAGGTTGGGTGTCGACCCGTGAGTGGTCTTCCCCTCGACGGAGAACCTGAGCCATACCAGGTGCTTCTCCGACACCTCGATCTCGGATCCCTCCGGAGATCCCCAATCGGGGACGATGATCACATCCTCCTCTTTGAAGAAGCCGTGGTCCAAAAGGTACTCTATCCCCATCTTGCTGGTGGTCTCCTCGTCGGCGACGTAGACGACGCCCATGGACATTCCCTGGAGGTCCTCTTCCAGCCAGCACCTGGACGCGTACATCGAAGATACGATCGACTGCCCGTTGTCTTCAGTGCCCCTTCCAAACACCTTCCCGTCACGGTAAACGGGCTCGAAAGGCGGGTTGTCCCAAAGGTCCAGGTCCCCTGCAGGGACCACATCCATATGGGCCACAATCCAGACAGTGCCGGATCTTTTCCCCTTCTTGACAGCAAGGATGTTGGGCCTCATGACGGAAGGATCCGTGTCGTCCGGAACATCCACCCTCTGGACGGAATCGAATCCCTTCAGGCAGGACATGAGATAATCTGCCTTCTTCCCCTCGCCGTCTCCTCCGTTGACGGGGGCCAGAGCAGGGAAGCGTATCATCTCGACCATCGTTCCCGCCATCTCATCGACGGAATCCTCAATCAATGCAAGAGCCTGCTCCAGAGACCTCATGGTAATCCGAATCTCCCATTTGGTTGATAAAAGTGAAGACGGTCCTTTCGGACCGTTTGAGGTTTGGCGCCCGTAAGGACGCGATGATATCCGAGGATCACTCGCTGCGGACGATCATGGTGGCGGCGTTGCCTCCGCCGATGCAGAAGGTGGCCAGTCCGGTCTCCTTCTTCCTGTCCTTGAGAGCGTACAGGAGCGTGGTCAGGACACGTGCGCCGGAGCATCCGAGGGGGTGCCCGATGGCAAGCGCGCCTCCGTTGACGTTGAATATGTCGTCGGGAACGTTCAGCGCCTTCTTGACGGCGCAGGACGCTGTCGCGAACGCCTCGTTGTGCTCGAACAGGTCGATGTCGTCGATGGTCATACCGGCCTTCTTGAGGACATGCTCGGTGGCGGGTATGGGGGCCTCCATGATGTACTCGGGCTTGACTCCCCTCTCTCCGTAGGCGACGATGGATGCAAGGGGCTTGAGCCCGTGCTCCTCGGCCCATTTCCTCGATGTGACGACAAGGGATGCGGCTCCGTCGCTGAGCTGGGAGGAGTTCCCTGCGGTGACGACTCCGTCCTTCTTGAAGACGGGCTTGAGCTTGCCGAGTGTCTCCACGGTGGAATCGGCTCTGACTCCCTCATCGGTGTCGACGACGATGTCCCCTTTCTTGGAAGAGATCGTAATCGGGAGGATCTCGTCTTTGAACTTGCCAGCGCTGATGGCGGCTGCCGCTTTCTGGTGGGACTGGGCAGAGATGAGATCCGCATCCTCCCTGGTCACATCGAACCTCTGGGCGACGGTCTCGGCGGTGAGCCCCATATGCTCGTTGTTGTAGATATCCCAGAGCCCGTCATGGACCATGGAGTCCACGGCGACCTGGTTGTTCATCTTGTATCCCCACCTTGCTCCGGGGAGCAAGTATGGAGCGTTGGACATGCTCTCCATCCCTCCGGCCACGAGAGCGCTGTACTCTCCGGCCTTGATGGCATCAGCGGCCAGCATGACGGATTTCATACCGGATCCGCAGACGAAGTTGACTGTGAATGCTCCGATCTCGACGGGAAGGCCGGCTCCGACAGCAGACTGCCTGGCAGGGTTCTGTCCGAGGCCTGCGCTCAGGACGTTTCCCATTATGCACTCCTCGATGTCGGCAGACTCGATGCCCGCCCTGCGGACGGACTCCTTGACGACCATTGTTCCGAGCTCGGTCGCCTTGAATCCGGCAAGAGCCTTTCCGTATTTCCCTATGGGGGTTCTCACTGCACTGACGATGACTACCTCATCCATGTGTATCCCTGCGATGTCAACCGGAGGTTCGTATAAAAGAGTGTCGATTATTGTATACGACCATTGACGAACTCGACCGGTTGGACCAATCCCATCCTCTTCAACGGCTTCGACAGGTGGCGGCGCGCAGCGGTGGGAGGCTCGTACCATCCGGGCACAATCTGCCTGGAGACTTCCTTCGTCACAGGCTCGGAGGACCTGGTCCCGCACTTCTTGCACTTGAACTTCTGCCCCTTTCCGGTGGATTTCATGGTACGCAAACATATCGGGCATACGGGGTTGGAGATCTTGACAAGCTCCTTCACAGTCGATATGACATGGACCTTCTCTATGTTCAGCGTCCTGGGCTCGTCCCTCAGCTCCCCGACCATCTCCACTTCGTCGCCGGGATGCAGCCAGTCCAGCGTATGACGGAACTCCTTGGAAGGCTCGTATGCTCCGCATGCCAGCTTGCCGAACCCTGTCTGGATGTCGATGAACACATGGCCGCCGGCGATATGCCTGGAATACGAAGACACCGTGCCCTTGATCGAATACGACTGATTAGGGACGAGAGCCTTCGGGCCATGGATTATATGGTCGTCGGTGCCCTGGTTCGTGAGGAAGACCATCCATCTGTCGATGGGCTCCGTGGAGATCTTGGAAGACGCTTCTATGAGGTCCGATTCCACATCCCCTCTCAATCCGTACATCACCGGACATGGAGTGGCAGGGACCATCGCGACTTTCTGCATCCTGTCCTCCCAGCTGTTGAAAGTGGTGGGATATCCGTGCTCTACATCCCTTATCGTCAAGGGATCGAAGATGCGCTGAGTGCCCCATCTGGACTCCGGCCTGTAGGAAAGGAGCTCGAAAGTGCTGTCACGCGGGCGCCATGCCATTCCGCATGTGCATCCCACCAGGCCGCGGCCGTTGCCGATCGTGAAGGTTATTCCACCGATGCGCTCGATCTCTGCATCTATGACAGAACGGTCCATGATTGTCCTGACGCCGTTCCAATAGAACGATTGTGAAGGCTTCTGACGCGAGATGAGAAGGCCGGGATCCGCATCGTCCTCGTGGTGCGCCTCGATATGAGGGATGATCCGATCCCTCATCATGATGGGATCGGGCTCGAACGATGTGCATGAATCGTAGCAGTAGACATCCCTGTCCGAGAAGCGGCCGATGAAGCGCTTCGGGCCGGTCCCCTTCCCGAACCTCATCACCAGCGCTCCGTTGCCGCGGGTCTTCCAAGGAGTCGCGGGATTGAGCCTCACAAGCCTGGGATTCCCTATCAGATCGAGGTCCGAGAACTCCCTGATTATCTCTGTCGCCAGGAATGTAGTGCAGTTGCCCTTCATGGAATCGGTGTCGTCCACAGCTACGTACATGTATGGACCTAAAATGGCAGACCGACAACAATAAGCTTACGCAATACCAGCATCCAGATGCTTCATGGAGGAGACAAACAGCATGGATCCGTCTTCAGAGAACGTGCCGCGCAACGCATAATGACCGCATTCCACAGGCTGGTTGTACGAGAAGCATCTGTGATGGTCGCCGGAGCTTGTCTGTATATAGAATCTGTATCCGGACGTCGTGCTATGGACATCATAGACTATCCCCGTGTAATCGTACGAGTCTTCATCATCACCCGAGAAGGTGACAAAGATGCTCATGACAATCACCACGCCGAGGCCTATCAAGACATAATTACGGGAGTTTCTCATCGAGAAGAGGTTTTCTGTTGTTTAATATATAAAAGAGAGGAGCGGAGTTCCCATAGCAAGACCCCCACCCCCCCATTTCCACTGCGAATGGAAAAAGAGCACAGGCCACTCAGAGATCAGTGACCAATGAGATAGAGGAAGCCGATGAATGCGACGATTCCGAGAATACAAGCTCCGATGACAAGCCAACCTTTCATTTTTCTTCACACTCCTGTGAAACTGAGAGTGTATCACCTTGTCGTATAAAAGCTGATGAGAATCCGAATCCACATGCTGGATTCTAGCCGGACTTCTTCAGAAGCTTTATCATCTCGATACGATTACAGTGGAAATAAGGGGTCGGAAAAAAATTTCCACTGGAAAAAAGAAGGAGACTTTCAATGGCAGAGACCAATATATTCACTCAATTCGCACAGAAGAGAAATGTCATTGTGAAGAACAAGAAGATCCTTCAATCCACATATATCCCAGAATACCTTCCTCACAGGACCGATAAGATCGAAGAGATCGTCGAGATCATAGCTCCGGCTTTGAACAAGGACAAGCCATCGAACATCCTGATATTTGGAAAGACAGGAACAGGAAAGACAGCTGTCATGAATTTCGTCGGAAGGGAATTGAAAAAGGCCGACGAGAACACCCATTACTGTGATTTCATCTATGTGAACTGCGAGGTCGTGGATACGACTTACGGGATGATCTACAACATCGCCAACCAGATCATCACAGACCCATCGAAGAGGATCCCTTTCACAGGATGGGGATTGGACAAGATCCTTGCAGAGCTCACCACATATATCGAGAAAGAAGACAAGATCTACATCGTTGTCCTGGATGAGATCGATCGTGCGTTCTCTAAAAACGGTGATGATATCTTCTACTACCTGACCACGATAAACGAGGTTCTCCAGAATTCGAAGGTCTCCATCATCGGAATCACGAACAATGCGACTTTCACCGATCTTCTCGGACAAAGGGTCAAAAGCAGGCTTGGAGAAGAGAAGATCGTGTTCCCTCCATATACCGTAGAACAGCTTCAGGACATCCTTTACGCAAGAGCCAAAGATGCATTCGATGAAGGGACCATCGATGATGATGTCATTCCCTATTGTGCTGCATTGTCCGCACAAGAGATGGGAGATGCAAGGAAGGCTTTGGATCTTCTCAGGCTTGCTGCGGATTTCGCAGAGAGGAACGGAGATAAACGCATCACAGGAGCTCATGTCCGTTATGCTAAGAACAAAGTGGAGCTCGATGCAGTCACTGAAGTCATCAAGACTCTGACGATCCAATCGAAGATCGTTCTGATGAGCATCATCCGCAACACCGAGATGAACATGAACACCATGACGACCGGCGAGGTCTATTCCACTTACAAGTTCATCTGCGAGGTCATAGGACAGTCTGTCCTGACTCAGAGAAGAGTTGCCGGGCTCATCTCAGAGCTCGATATGCTCGGGATCATTCATGCAAGGGTCAAGTCATTTGGAAATTCCGGACGCACTAAGGAAATCGAATTGAGCGTTCCGAAAGAGATTCTAGAGATGATCAAGAACGACGACCTCTTTGCTAACGACAAGATCAACAAGATCAATAAACAGACGACTCTCATCTGATGTCTTGAACAGTATCAAGAATCGATAACACAGACATCTGGCTATGTCCTTAAGAGAATAGTCTCTCAGTCCATCCCATTCATCTCGATCCGATTTTCTGGACATTATAAGCAGCACAGCTCTCAAACCTGTTCAGTTCATCTGTCATCTTCTTCTGGTTCCTGTACATCGTGAAGATGTCCAGCAGAAGAAGGAGCATGAATATGGAGATGAACGTCATCACCAGCGAAGGGATGCTGTTCTCAACATATTTCAGATTGGAGCTTCCGTTGATGGCGAGCTTTATGCATCCGACCCATGGAATCTCGAAGATGGCCACGGACCTTATGTCATCCAATCCTATAAGATGGTTCACGATCCCTACGCTCTGATCGAAATAGTTGTTCGTCACGCTGTTGTCGCCCATCGTGAGGTATCCGCTCTTTCCCGGAAGGCTCTCCATGTTGATCGAGACAGATTTCTTGGAAGCTGTTATGTCCTTGAATTCAAGCGTTCCGGTGATATTCTTCCAATCGGTCCCGTTGCTCGATTTCCATTCACCTTTGTAGTTTTCCAGTTGAGGAGCGCTCCAGGTTCCTGTAGAGGAATCATAGTCCAGCCATAAGATCGCACGGTGGATGACCGGATTCTGGTCGTTACCGCGATCGTAGATTATCACGGATCCGTAGTCTCCGAACGAAGAGTATCCGTCGACGGTTCCCTGGACATAGCTGTGGATGTCGGCCTTCGAGGAATCACGGACTATGACCATGTCTCCTGTGTCGATGACTCCGAGCTGCGAATGAGTCTGATCGTGCTGCATGCTCTGGGAAGTTACAACGCTGAACGGCGTTCCGAAACCGGTGTACGCGGCCAATCCAGCATATCCTCCAACGATGATTATTGCTATCGCAGCTATGGCGATATAGAATCCACGATCAGATCTGCTCACGGTGAGAGGTTAACTCTTGCTTTGTTATATTACTTGTTGGAAG
>CAVKKO010000006.1:0-33421 GCA_963656905.1 Bacteroidaceae bacterium
GGATAGCCTGTCCCCGCCCGATAGGCGCACCAACTTCTTGGTCACCTAGCCCCAATGGCTTTTATCCTCCGCGCCCCTATGACGGCCCATGCCCAAAGAGAACTCCGTATCGCTGAGAGCCGAGCTCGGCGACCGCACATACGAAGCCGCCGTGAAGCTGCTGGAGAAAGGCTCCCTGATCGAGAAGGTCGATCTGTCCCCGACCGCATCGTACATGAAGTTCAAAGACGCGGGGACGAAAGTGGTGCTCTGCCGCTACAGAGAAGGAGAGTTCGACGCCACCTGCGACTGCTCCAAGAAGCCGATGGGGTGCAAGCACTGCGCCGCGGCGTACATGATCTGCCTCGGGTTCAAGCCGGGAGTCACCGTGAAGGAGATCGAGGATGCGATAGACGATTTCTCGAAGACCAGCTTCGACTACAGGGACTACGATGTCGACCTCCGCACCGCGATGACCGAGTTCTACAACTACATGCAGAAGGTCCTCGACAGGAAGGTCAAGCACATCGCCGGCGCGATAAAGGAGTCCGGCATCTCCGGCGATGAGCTGGAGAGGGTCCAAAGGCTCTTGTGGGACGCTGCAGAGGGATTCGAATCGCCTCATGACGAGTGGAGCCGGAACACCATGTACGGCGTGCTAGGGATCAACTACTACGATCGCGACGACTGATGCCGGCGGCACAGCTCGCGCGGTTCCGTCGTAGTCGAACTCCTCGAACAGGGTATCGAACTCCTTGTTCCGGAACCTCTCTTGGATCGCTTCGGCATATGCCTTACGGTACTTCATAGCACTGTCGGGAGTGTCCACCCAAGGGATGTCACGGTCCAGAAGGGCCTTCACTATCCCGCCCACAAACTTCTGGGCCTCAGTCTCGCCACCATATTCCAAGATCTCCAGGACCATGTCGCCGAACTCGATGCCCATGCTGTCGCAGATCATGGCGCACTCATGGGCCCATGATGACTCCCTCATCCTGTCATCGTCGAACCCGTCATCATCCGGATCACGATAGTCGCTCTCATCGATGTCGCAGGCCGCGCTCGACAGCACGCTCCTCACTTGCCTGTGTATCTCCTCGTAAGGGGGAGCGCATACAGGCCCTTCGCCGTCATGCATGAGCGCCTCCGCATCCCTTATGGATGCAAGCGCTTCCGCGGTCCCAAGCCTCAAGACCATCATCATGGCCGAAAGGCGCAGCTGGTCCATATCCATGCTGTCGATCCATTCCTTGACCTCTTCCCAACCTTCCAGAGACTCAGCTGTCCTCATCATAGCACCTCAGCAATGCAGAACGGGTCCGTCGAAAATAAAGCAATCGGAGAAACGAGGATGGGAGGCTCCGGCGATGCCTGTCATCGCATTGATACTGGTCATCGTAGCCGAAACCCGCGAACATGGCATCGTACTCCCCGTCCCGGAACCTCTGTTCGATCGAATCTGCATATGCCTTCCGATACTCCATGGAATCGTCCGGGGTGTTCGGCCACGGGATGCTGTTGTCTCTCAGGGCCTCCGCGACCCCGGTGACGAGCTTCTGCACCTCCTCCTCTCCGCTGGTCCCCAATATGTCTATCACGAGCCCCTCGAAGAAGAAGCCGATGACATCGCAAACCACCCTCTTCTCCATATCCCACAGTGCAGCCCTCATCTGGTCCTTATCGGAGTCCGGAACGCCATCGTAATCCTCGTCTGAGAATCTCATGGCCCTGGACAGCGCGGTCTCGACGAGTCTGCATATGATGTCGTAAGACGGCGCACAGTACGGCCTCAGGATGATCTTCCCGTCCTCGATCGTGACAACATCGCATATCGCAAGCGCTGCATCGTCCACGCCCATCTCGCGAGTCATCTTCATCACCAGATGACGGAGCTGCTCCGCATCCATCTCACCGATCAGCTCCTCGATGTCCTCGATACTGCTTATGTCCTCTATCGCCTCTATCATGTTGCGTCTCCCTGACAGAAAGGCCACGCTATCCGGAAAAGAGATTCTGGATAGTTCGGATAATGGTTGACCGGCGCCCCTGTGCGCTTCGCGCAGGGGCATTGCCGGGAATCAAGACAGGATGTCCTTCAGGTGGCCCTGCCCGATGGAGTCCTTGATCTCCATCGCGAGCCTGCCGCCGGTGCTGAGGCCGGGATAGATCAGGTCCGCATAAGGGGATCCCGAGATGAACGGGTTCGTGCCCGCCACGATCCTGGTGGAGATCTCGAAGACCTTGAACTGGAGCTTGTCGTTGACGACCGTTTCCAAGCAGAACGGCCCCCACATGCCTCCGAAGAGCTCGTAGGACCTGTTGACGATCTTCTCGGCCATCTCGAAGGCCCTGGGGAGCAGCGACTCCCTGATGACGACGGGCGTGTTCCCGGTGACCACGAACGAGGGGTAGAGGCCGTGCCTCTTGGACTCCTCGATGGACCCGAGCTTGTACATCTCGTCGATGTTGGACTCGTCCCTCCTGTCGATGGACAGCAGCTCCAGGGACCCTCCCTGCTCGCAGAGGTACCCGTCGGTCTTGAACGGGTCGTAGAAGAAGTGCATGTAGTACCTGGTCCCGAGGCAGTACTCCTGTATGGTGTAGGGCTGCGTCTGGTCGATTGACATCTTGAAGTCCGGGTAGTCCATGGCGATGAAGTACCCCCTTCCGCCCTTCGCACCGTGGTACTTGACCATCACGGGCTCGTCGATCTCCCTTGCATCGGTGATCAGCCTGGGCATGGGGACGCCTGCGGACGTGATCCACTGCCTCTGCATGTCCCTGTCGGACTCCCATCCGAGGACGGCGCGGTTCCCGTATGAGGGGACGGGCAGCTCCGCGAACCTGCGAGGGCCCATGTACTCGACGAAAGATCCGTGGGGGATGATGATGACGTTCCTGTCCAAGAGCTCTCCCGTGCGCTCCTCGAAGTCGTCGAAGTCCTGGTACTTCAGGATCTCATCGGGCTTGGCCAGCGGGAAGGCGTCGTAGTGCTTCGTGCTGTGCGTGATAGTGAGCCCGAGCGTCTTGAAGCCCATCTTCCTCGCTCCGTGGAAGATCTGCAATGACGAATGGGAGCACAGTGTGGCGATCGTGATGTCGCTCGTGTCGTACCCGTCCAGAATCTCGTCAATCTTGCTCTTGGGAACCATATCCACTGATTGCGTTCCCATTTAAAAACATAGCAGTCGGCTGATGCGTGCAAAGACGTTCTGTCCAGCACGGCCGCCGGCGCTCGGACCTGCCGTTCGATCCCCGAGACAGCTGTGATCACAGCCTCACTGTCATATCGTTGTGCCATATCAGCCCCGGATTGAAACGGCACGGCTCGGACCTCTTGTCTGTCAGGATCAGACCGTTGGTCTTGAAGATGTCGCATATCCTGCTATATGAGTATCCTTTCTCGGTATACAGGGACACGAAATCTGCCAGCGCGTGCTCTAGCTCACGCGAGGCTATAAGCCCTGCAGAGAACAGCTGGACGAGGATATTGGCAGCCAGTGCCATCTCCCAGGTCATCTCGCCCTTCCTCATCCTGCCGGAATCCGCACGCAGCATGGCCGCGTAGGGCATGCGCCTCATCGTGTATATGCCGTTGTCCTCGTGTCCCCTAACCGATTCCATGAATCTGTCCAAGTCCCTGAGCGCCTGCTCTCTGTTTCCACCGGAGGAAAGCAGCAACAACGCCCTGCGGAATAAGACCAGATTGCGGACTGCAGGCGGCGCGCCATGGTCAGGGCGGTCGGCAAACGGGCCGGCCATGCACCCCAGCGCCCTGCCCGCATCCTCGACCTTCCTTACCTCATGCAGGCCGCAGACCACGGCCTCCATCAAGGTGCACAGGGCCCACCATTCTGCGGATTCGAGGGCTTCCGTGCGCTCGTCCGCCTCCGCCGCCACATCCTCCAAGACGGATGCCGTCCAAGACAGGGCCTCGCAGTCGCCGGAATCGCTTGCGTTGCATGCGATGATATATGCGACCGCGCACTTCTCGATGAATCCCGCCCCGGGATCCGATTCTAGCATCTTCATGGCTTTCTTGACCGTAGACGTTTCCAGCGTGCCGAAGGAATAATCCTTCCTGACCATCGCCATCGCTCCGAGAGCGCCAGTGAATCCTTTCGTGGATCCCAGGACATCCTTTCTGCCGTTTATCGCGTGCAGCAGGATGGCTTCGCGGCAGATGATGTCCGTCTCCGCGAACCGCGGGTCCTTCTTGTCGAGGCCTGCCAGGCATTTGGCCACGGTGCCGGAGTTGTCTCTCCGATACCTGTATTTGTCATAGAGGCAGGCGAGTTCCGCCTGGTACATGGCCTCCTCGAACGGGTCGCGCGGGTCATCCTTGCGCAGTAGTGCATCATATATGGCCTGCTGCTGGCCCTGGGGCCTGCATGACCCTTCCTCATGATATCCGATGCTGAAACCGTCATTCATGGCCGTGAGGACGGTCTCGAACCTGCATTTCGGACAGACTATCGACACAGTGTACTCCGCCACGCTATTGACCATGGTCGGTGAAAGCTCCAAGTTCTCTCTCCCCTCGCAGACAGAGCCGCACTGGGGGCATCTGAACCCTTCTGTCCTGGCGGCACGCGCCTTGATCTGCTCGCGAGCGTAATGCAGCATGGCGCGCACAGGCATCCAGGAGGCATCCGGTGTAGCATGATCGACGGGCGGCATAGCGAGATCGCCATCTTCGAGACGCCTGTTGACCTCTTCCATGTCGTAAGTGGGCACCGTCCCCAGCCAGGCCTCCGCCTGGTCGTGATAGGGGTCCGAAGGGTCCTTGGCGGCCTTGCGGATCCTATTGAAATCGCTGATCCCGAGGAGCAGCTGGTTCGGGCATTCGCCTTTCCAGGCCAGCACCTTCGGGCCCGTCTCCTCGGTCTCCTCGCCAGGCCCTATGTCCACGCGCCAACCCGTGTCCACATCGTAGAAGAGCGCGGCATCCATCTCGCACAGGTCCTCAGCCGTGAACAATGGTTCCATCTCATGACTGATCGCCTTCGGGTCATCGGCCCCGATATCGGCGACGAAACAGTAGGTCCGGCCTCCGCGCCACCCCATGGCCGTGATGAAGACAAGAGCCGCATCGCGGATACCCGTGTCCTGCTCCAGGACGACAGTGCGGCTGACTGCGGGCTTCGAGCCGTGGAGCGAGATCCTGAACTTGTATGCCATAAGCCCTGAGAGGCGCTCTGCCGTATGTAGACTTGACGGAGCTCCGCTCACGGGCCGGCACGGACAGGGCATCGGCCGTCGCTGCTTCTCACATGATCCATGACATTCTGTTGTTCCAGACATCATCGATGTCGAACTCTCCGAGGTCAGGCATCTCCTTGCATATCTTCAGGCCCCGTTTACCGAACTCTTCGCGGGCCCTGCTGTAAGGATAGCCGCGCCCGACATATATCCTCATGAAATCGGAGAATGCCATTTTGGCATCATTCTTGCTCATGCGCTTTGCGGATAACAGCTCCGACATCACCTGGATGGCCATCGACCTCTCTCTTGCCAGATCTTCGCCCTTCACCGCCCCGCGCTGCGCACGCAGCATGAGCGCATAAGGGAGGCGGATGGCCGTGAACAGCCCGCTGTCTTCGGAAATCGTGGCAGACTTCACGAACCTCTCCAGGTCCTCGAGGGCCTGGGCCTCGTCGCCTTCTGTGGACAGGAACAGCATCGCCCTGCGGAACAGGGCCAGGTTGCGGACGGCTGGAGGAGCGCCATCGCATTGGGAGTCGGCAAAGGGACCCGTCATGCATTTCAGCGCCCTGTCCGCCTCGCCCAGCATGCCTGCGCTGTACAGGCCGCATACCACGGCCTCCATCAGATAGCAGAGGGCCCACCATTCGACGGACTCCATAGATTCCGCGCGCGCCTCCGCCTCGGATGCCGCATCCTCCAGGACGGAAGCGGCCCAGACCAGGCCATCGGTGTCGTCCAGGATGTGCGCGGCAAGGGCTATGACCCCCGCGGCCCTGCATCTGCTGGCAAGATCGGGAGCGCTGTCCGATCCAGCCATCCCGATGGCCCTCTTCATGACGGCGACGGCATCCTCCGAAGGCCCGTCCCATGCGATCGTGCTCATCATCGCTGTCGCGCCGATGACTCCTGCGAACCCCCCGGTGTCGGAGAGCGCCTTCCTGCCGTTCCCCGCCGCCAGCAGAACGATCGCCTCGCGGCAGAGGGCAGCGGTCTCCTCGTACCTGGGATCCGCCCCGTCCAGGGCTGCCAGGCAATCGGATATCGTGCCGGAGTTGTCCTTGCGGTAGCCGTACCTGTCGTAGAGCAGCCCGAGCTCCGCCTGGTACCTGGCCTCCTCGAACGGGTCGCGCGGGTCGTCCTTGCGCAGGAGCGCATCGTATATCGCCGGCTGCTGGTCCTGGGGCCTGACCGATCCCTTCTCCTGGGGGCCGATCCTGAAGCCGTCGTTGCGCAGCTCAAGAACGGTCTCCGTCCTGCATCTGGGGCATACGATCGTCAACGGATGTCTCGGCATGTTCCTTATCATGCTCGGAGGAAGATCTGTGTTCGCTCTCGTGTCGCATTCGGCGCCGCAGGCCGGGCATCTGGCCCGATGCCTATCTGCGACCGCCACATCTATCATCTTCATCCCGAAGCTCATGACGGAGTTCAGGGACTCGTCGGTGCTGGTGCCCGGCGTCACGAAAAAGCATTGGGGATGAGCCAAATCCCCTTCGGAGAGGCGCTTGTTGATGCTGTCCAAGTCATACGGGGGCACCGTCCCCAGCCAGGCCTCCGCCTGGTCGTGATAGGGGTCCGAAGGGTCCTTGGCGGCCTTGCGGATCCTGTTGAAATCATGGATCCCCGAGAACAGCTGGCTCGGGCATTCCCCATGCCAGGCCAGCACCTTCGGGCCGTCGGTGTCCGTCTCGCCCTTGAACTCCATGTCCACGCGCCAGCTGGAGCACGTGTCGTAGAAGAAAGCCACGTCCATGTCGGGGAGGTCGCCTATCGTGAGCGCCTCCTCCTCTTCGGATCCCAGGATGTCGACTTCCCCGCTTTCGCATCCGTTCGTGAAGTAGTGCGAGCGGCCTCCGCGCCATCCGAACGCGGTCACGAACACGAGCGCGGCCTCTTGAAGGCACATATCAGGATCCAATGCAACAGTGCGGCTGACGACGGGCTTAGAGCCATGAAGCGAGAGCTTGATCTTGAATGCCATCGGCATCGGTTAGCACTCCGGCATATGTAATGCTTGACGGCCCTCCGCCCCAGCCTCAGACACGCCAGGACAGCCCGTTGCTCCATACTGCGTCGATGTCGAACTCCCCCAGGTCAGGCTGCTTCTTATCCAGTATCACGCCGTGCTTGCGAAAGTCCTCGCAGGCCCTGCCGAACGGGTATCCCCGCCCGACGTAGATCCTGATGTAGTCGCTGAGCGACATGTTGACGTCCTTCTCGCCGATGTGATCGCCCGATAGCAACTGGAACAGAATCTCCAGGGACAGGGCCCTCTCATTGGAATACAGCTCGCCCTTCGTGGCGCCGTACTCCGCACGGAGGAGGATTGCGTATACTGTGCGCATCATCGTGTACAGCCCGTTGTCCTCTCCGCTCTTGGCGGACGTCATTATAGCATCGAGGTCGTCCAGCGCCTGCCCTTCGTCCCCGCCGGTCGAGAGGAAAAGCATCGCCCTCCGGAACGATAGCAGGTTGCGGACCGCAGGAGGCACGTCGGAGCCACAGAAGTCCACGAACGGCCCGGTCATGCATTTCAGTGCCCTGTCTGCCTCGGCGAACCGATCCATGCTGTAGAAGCCGCCCACCACCGATTCCGTCAGGTAGCAGAGGGCCCACCACTCCACGGATTCCAGGTACTCCGCGCACTCTTCGGCCTCCGAGGCCGCATCCTTCAGAACGGAAGCCGCCCATACGAGCATATCATAATCGTCCAGGTTGTGCGCGACGATCGCTATGAACCCGGCGGCCCTGCACCTGTCGGACAGACATGCGTCCGGGTCGGACTCCACCATCTTCCTGGCCCGCTCAGCGATGGCCCGGTCGCCCTCTTCCACACGCCCCTTCGAAAGGCACTTCTCCATTATGGCCATGGCACCGATGGCCTCGGCGAAACCCTCGTCGTTCACGGGAACATCGGGCGACTCGCCCCTGTGGTCCTTCACGGCCAGGAGCGTGAGGGACTCGCGGCATAGCACGGACATCTCCCCGTACCGGGGATCCTCTTTGTCCAGCCCGTCCAAGCATCTAGAGATGGCATCGGAGTTGTCCCTGCGGTAGTCGTACCTGTAGTACAGCAGCCCCAGCTTCGCCTGGTATCCCGCCTCCTCGAACGGGTCGCGCGAATCGTCCTTGCGCGACAGCATATCGTATATCAGGGACTGCTGGTCCTGGGGCCTGGAAGACTCCTTCTCGTGGAATCCGATGCTGTACCCGTCGTTCCTGCGGTACAGGACCGACTGGGCCCGGCACCTCGGGCAGACGATCGTCACCGGCTGCTCCTCCACGCCCTGGATCATGCCCGGCGGAAGATCGAAGTTCATCCTTCCGTCGCATCCGGCCCCGCATTCCGGGCATCTGTACCCGGGATCCCCCTCGATGGATCTCTCCAGCAGCCTCGCCGCCATGCGTATGATGGCGACCGAGGGGTCTGCAGGGTTCTTCGACGCGAACCAGTAAGGCGGGAAGGCCACTTCGCCTTCGCCGAGGCGCCTGTTGACCTCGTCCATGTCGTACGGGGGCACGGTCGCCAGCCAGGCCGCCGCCTGGTCGTGGTCGAGGTCGGAAGGGTCTTTGGCGGCCTTGCGGAGATTGTTGAAGTCGCGGATCCCCGCGAGGAGCTGGTTCGGGCATTCCCCGTGCCAGGCCAGCACCTTCGGGCCGTCGGTGTCCGTCTCGCCCTTGAACTCCATGTCCACGCGCCAGCTCGAAAACGGATCGTAATAGAACGTGGCGTTCATGTCGCGGAGATCCCCGACAGTGTACACGTCCTCCATGTTGCGGTCGATGATCTGCGGTTCCTCGGAACCGTCGTCGATGATGAAGTAATGCTTGCGCCCTCCGCGCCACCCCATGACGGTGACGAATGCCAAGGCCGCATCGTAGATGTCAAGCCCCGGATCCAGGGCGACGGTGCGGCTGACGACGGGCTTGGAGCCGTGCAGCGAGAGCTTGATCTTGAATGCCATCGCAGCCAGGATTGCAACCGACATATGAAGGCTTGACGGAACCTGCGCCACGGGACAACCTTGCATAGCGACTTATACCTGTAGTTCGAGTCCTTGTGCAGACGGCTTCCGGGACGCCATCTCACCTGAAAAAACCCGGAGCCGCCTATCCTCGCGAAGAGGAGGTCGATACATTGGACATGAAAGAACTAACACCCCACAAAGAAGAGATAAAAAGGGTGCTCGGAGACAAGATCGACGACGAACAGCTCGACATCGAGCTGAACAAGTACCTCAACGAGTACAACGTCAGCATAGACGCCGCCAAGCGCGGAATCATCAGGAAGTACGGAGGCTCGGACATGTCGTCCTTCGCCACTTCCACTTCCGTCGTGAAGAAGATCTCCGACCTGGGCGGGAACGAGCAGAACGTGGACGTCCTGGCGAAGGTCGTCTATGTGGACACCAAGAGCATCACCGTGAAGGGCCTGAACAAGACCATCGTCTCCGGCATCATCGGCGACGAGACAGGGACGGTCCCGTTCACCATCTGGGAGCCCGGGGCGGTCTCGCTGACCAAGGGCTCCGCATACTATTTCAGGAACTGCTACTGCAAGCTCTGGAACGACAAGGTCCAGGTCAACCTGGGCAACCGCGGGAAGGTCGAGCCGGCGCCGGACGCGTCCATCAGCGTCCCAGAGCGCGACATGACCACCCTGGTGGCGAAGGAGTGCAAGATCGGGGACATCCGCGAGGGATTCGGCAACGTCACCGTCACAGGGAAGATCGTCTCCGTCGAGGCGAGGAACATCACAGTGAAGGGAGAGGACAAGACCGTGTTCTCCGGGATAATGGCTGACGACACCGGCAAGATCCAGTTCTCCGCCTGGCAGGACTTCTCCCTCAGAGAGGGCGAGACAGTCTGCGCCAAGAACGCCTACATCCGCGCGTGGAAGGGCATACCCCAGCTCAACATGGGAGACAGGTGCGAGGTCGACAGGGTCGCAGGCGCCTTCGCGGACATAGAGTCCGGACCGACCCTCAGGACCGTGGCGGACATCGTCAGGGTCGGAGGAGGCCTGGACATAACAGTCCAGGGGCTCATCGTGGACGTCAAATCGGGGAGCGGCCTCATCAAGAGGTGCCCCCAGTGCAACCGCTCCATCCTGAACGGCGTGTGCACCGCGCACGGCCAGGTGGACGGCGTGCCGGACCTCAGGCTCAAGGTCGTCGTGGACGACGGGACCGGAGCGATAGGGGCAATACTGAACAGAGCCGATACGGAGAAGGTCACGGGCGTCTCCATGAAAGCGGCCGAGGGCCTCGCAGCCGCCAAAGGCGAGGGAGTCGTGGCTAGAGAGCTGGCCGGCAAGACGCTCATGCGCAGGATCTCCATCACGGGGAACGTCATGAGCGACGACTTCGGACCCAGCATGATAGTGAAGAAGACCGAGGTCATGTCGGTCGACGTAGAGGCCGAGGCAGAGAAGCTCCTCGCCGAAGTGGAGGAAGCGATATGAACGCCAGGGAGACAGCATGGAGGGTGTTCGCCAGCGAGCTGAACAGCTCCACGCTCGAGATAAAGGCCCAGGAGGAGAAGATGCCGTCCTATGTGGTGTCCCCTCTGGGCGCAAAGATCAACAGGGTCCTGATCGCAGGAGTCATGACCGAGAAGGAGAACATCGGGTCCCCGGACGACCCCATGTGGAAGGCGAGGATCCAGGACGTCAGCGGGAACTACTTCATCAGCGTCGGGAGGTACCAGCCCGAGGCCTCCGCGGCCATGGCCGACCTGGAGATCCCGAGCTTCGTGGCAGCCGTGGGGAGGGTCAAGGCCTACACCCCCGAAGGCGGAGACAGGACATACATCTCCGTCAGGCCCGAGCACATAATCAAGATAGACGAATCGACCCGCAAGGACTGGCTCTTGGAGACCGCCAAGTCCACCTGGTTCAGGCTCAAGATGGCCAAGATCGCCCTCGGAATGCCCGATGCGAAGGTCCCCGACCTCATCGCGCAGGGGATGTCCGATGCGGCGGCAGAGGGGCTCATCTACGCCCTGGACAACTACGGCCAGATGCCCGACAGCTCGATGTACCTCAAGACCATCCAGAACGCCCTGAGGACCCTCCTCCCCGAAAAGGACGTGGACTTCGGGTTCCCAGACGGCATGAGCGACGAGCCGGACGAGATCGACATGGACTCCCCGGACAGCCAGCCCGGCGACGACCACACCCATGGCCAGCTGGAGGACATCATCCTGAACATGCTGGAGGAGCTGGACACCGACGGGAAAGGCGCCCCTAGGGACGAGCTCGAGAGAAGAGCGGAAGCCGAGGGGATCAGCAGCATAGAGCTCGAGGAGATCTCCAACATCCTGATGGACAAGGGACTCGTCTACGAGCCCAACCTCAGATACCTCAAGCGCATCTGAGCAAAACCGTTTCAGTTCCTAATGGCGGGGCGGCAGGCCCCGCCTGTTTTGATCATTCTGTGCCGGTATCTGCTGCAGGAGCCTTCGCGGCATCGAAGAGGGGCTTGCTCGTGAGGATCAGCCAGAAGGCGACCATTCCCATGAACAGGGCAAGAAGCCCGAGCACTCCGGTGAACATCGACACGATGCACAGGAACACCGCCACCCAGTATGCGCGGCGCTTGTAGCTGAGCGCAGCAGCGACGATTCCGAGGACGCTCGATATGATGCAGGTGTAGCCGGTCCACTCGACGAGGAGGTCCATCTCGTCATGCGTATAGCCGAAATGCTCCTCGTAGGTGGGGAACAGCGCGTCCGAGATGGTGGACGCATCTATGAGGATGTACAGGCCCAGCAAAAGCAGGGGTATGGAATAGATCAGGATCAGCGCGACGGCGATGTTGAGCCTCTTCGACAGCAGGCTGTTGACCGCCTCTGCCTCGGCCTTGTCCTCTTCAGTGGTCCTGCCGGGGACCTTCATACCGCACTCGGGGCAGTACCTGTCAATCTCTGACAGATTGTGGCCGCACCTTGTGCAGAATGCATTGGTGTCGTTCATGGTGCATGAACGGCGCTCAGGGTTTAAGGTACTATTCTCTCAGACACGGAAGACAGCCGAGGCGTAGCCAACGACAGACCCGGGATCGAGTCCCAGGGAATCGAAGGAATCCGTATGGACCACATCCTCTGCGCGAGCGCCCTGACAAAACATCATCGCAGCGGCCACTGGCCCGTATCCGCACATGGAGACCCTGTTGCGGAGGACTGTCCGGTGCATGCCCTCGGCGTCCATAGCGGACACCTTCTCCAGGACCATGCCGTCCAGCCTGGACGCCTCGCCCTTCGGCACGTAATGGGACATGTCCGACGATGCGACCACGATGACATCACGGCCGTCGCAGGCCTCCTTCAGCGCATCGGTCAGGCGGCTAGCGGACTCGAAAGACTGGTCCCCCATGATTATCGGGACGACCTTCGATGAAGGGTCGATCCATTGGATGAACGGCAGCTCGACCTCGATGGAATGCTCGTACAGGTGGGCCTCGGGAACGTCCGGGACGTGCTCGGACAGCGCCTCGCAGATGCCCTTATCGGTCCTGCAGACGCCGAAGGGCGTCAGGAAATCATCGGAAGACAGGACATTGCGGCCGAACGCCGTCCCGTGATGGTCCGGGCCGATGACGATGCAAGTCTCCGGAGCCCCGTCCTCCATCACCGCGCCGAACGCGTGCGCCGCGGTCATCCCGGAGCACATATAGCCTGCGTGAGGCACCATGATCCCGCGTATGCTCCTCTCGTCTCCGCGACGGGAAGGCATGCCCGGACCGAGGGGATGACGAAAGCACTCCTCGATCGCCGATGACAGGGCATCGGCATCAGCAGGATAGAAACGGCCGGCCACTGCAGGGAATCTCATAGAAGTATGATGGAAATGGTTTGGTAAGAGGTTTTCTGAACTGTTATCAGACCAGCTTGGCCTCGAAGTCCTCGATCTCCATGTTGAAGTCGGCGGGGTCCTTGAGGTCTCCCCTCTCGAACAGGACCTGCCTGGACAGGAGCCAGTAGATGCAGGCCAGAGCGCGCCTTCCCTTGTTGTTGGTGGGGATGACGAGGTCGACGTTGCGGGTCTCGTTGTTGGCATCGCACATGGCGACGATCGGGATTCCGAGGTTCAGGGCCTCATTGAGGGCCTGTTTGTCCGCGGCGGGGTCGGTGATGACAATGACCTCGGGCTCGATGAACGCGGGGTTCAGGGGGTTGGTCAGGGTTCCGGGGACGAAACGTCCGGCGAAAGCGGGTGCGCCGATGGCCCTGGAGAACTCCCTGGCGGGCTTCTGCCCGTACTGCCTGGCAGAGACCACGAGGATCCTGGAGGGGTCGTAGCGGCTGAGGAAAGCGGAAGCGGCCCTGATCCTCTCGTCGGTCTTCTTGACGTCGAGGACGTACAGCCCGTCCTGCCTGACCTTGTAGATGAACTCCTTCATGTCGGCAGATTTCTGCTGGGTTCCGATGTGGACACCGGAGGTCAGGTAGATGTCCTCTGCGACCAGGAGGTCGCCGTTGTCTATGGGTTGAATTTCTTCGTCGGTCATGTTAATCTCCTCAGTTTCTTACGACGGTGATCGGGATGAGATCCTTCTCGAACTCCAGCATGGCGATGTCGATAGGGTCCAGGAGGTCCTCGGGATAGTCCACGAGCACGGGGGCCCCGTACGAGATCTGCAGCGCCCTGGCGCCGATGATCCTCGCCTTCTCGAATCTTGTGTACTTCATCATATGGTTCACCATACGGGATGATGCCCGATTATGGATATTCGATATAAACCTATGCCTATCTGTTAGTAGAACTGCTAGTAACGCCCGCGCGTATATAGAGAGCGGCAACTGTTTTCTACTTCCCCCGGGATGAGGGTCGCATGAAAGACGAGATGGACATCTGCGCGGCCGCGTACTTCCGCGGCAAGGGCAAGGACGTGGCCACGACCGAGGAGTTCGTAATGGACGTGTCCCTCGACCTGAAATGGATGCCCCCCTCGGATGCGAATCTCCTGCTAGCGAAGCTCACGGAAGCGGGATCGGTGCAGCAGAAGGGCGGGTACGTCCGCCCGTCGGAATCGCTGTCGTCGCTGGACGTACCCATGGCATACCGCCCGTCGGCCGAGCTGACTGCATCGCTGCATGAGAAGAGCCAGCCTGTCGAAAAAACACAGGATGCGCCTGCATCCGCGGACCCGTTCCCGGTCATGATGGACGCTGCGACGGCGATGGGGATGCAGCGCAGGGACTTCATCCAGAGCTGCAACAAGATTCAGAAGAGGTTGGACATCGAGGTGGCCGTGGCCGCCCTCATCGTCCTGAGGGACGCAGGGGCAGACATCAGCCGGTACCTCGATGCCGTTTACAGCCACGTCAAGGCGGCTTGAGATCACTCGTACTTTATGAAGTTCCCGAGGGTCATCTTCCCGGAGCCCTGGCCGCCGGATGTGCCTCCGGACTGAACAGTCTCCGTCAGCTTGATGCCGAGGGCCTTCTCGAGCTTCTTGATGAGCTTGTCGTCGGGGACCAGGTTGTTCGCCTCGACCTTGGCGAGAACTCCCTTCTTCTCGAGGATCGACTCTGCGAACTGCTCCAGGTCCATCCCCTTGGCCTCGCGGGCGGCCCTGATGGCGCCTCCGAAGTCGTCGATGAGCTCGACCGAGGCGGTTCCGGAGTAGATGTCCTTGGACTTCATCCTCCTCTCGCGCTTCTCGAGCCTCTCGCCGATGACGGTCTGGCTCACGGGTGCGCCGCTTCCGGACTGCGCCCTGTAGTCCTCTCCGAATCTGGCACAGTTGGGACAGACGTTGAGCCTGCTGCCCTCGACTATGACCGTACGCGTCTGCGGAACGTCCTTGCCGCACATCTCGCAAATCATGCTCCTCCGATTTTCCGCATTCCTTATTAAAATTTTCTAGGAACACGCGCGCGTTCTCAAAAACGGTTATAATAGATGGCTCCATTGGTGTGCCTGGAAGGATTATGACGGCTGCTAACGACGAAGTGACCGAGCTGAAGGCGAAGATAGTCTCACTCGAAGAGAGGAACGTGAGGCTGATGGAAGACCTTCAGAACGCCGAGACCGAGAAGCGCTACTCCGAGAGCGAGCTCTTCAGGCTCCAGAAGGACATCTCCAGGCTCAGGAACGAGCTGGAGAGACTCAAGAGCCCGCCGCTCATCATCGGATCCATCAAGGACGTCCTTCCCGGCAACCGCGTCGTCGTCAAGAGCTCTACCGGGCCCGATTTCGTGGTGTCCGTATCAGAGTATGTCCCAGAGCAGGACCTGATCGTCGGATCCAGGGTTTCTCTGAACAAGCAGACCCTATCCGTCATGGACGTCCTGCCCTCGCCCGTGGACCCCGTCGTGTCCGGGGCCGAGATCCTGGACAAGCCCGACGTGACCTATGATGACATCGGAGGCCTCAAGCAGCAGATGCTCGAGCTCCGCGAGGCCGTGGAGGATCCGCTCCTCAGGCCGGAGCTCTACGCCAAGGTCGGTATCGAGCCCCCCAAGGGCGTCCTCCTCGTAGGACCTCCCGGAACCGGCAAGACCCTCATGGCCAAGGCCGTGGCCAACGCCACCCAGGCGACCTTCATCAGGCTCGTCGGATCGGAACTGGTCCAGAAATACATCGGAGAGGGCGCGAGGCTCGTCCGCGAGCTCTTCCAGCTCGCCAAGGAGAAAGCGCCCAGCATCATCTTCATCGACGAGCTCGACTCCGTCGGAGCGAGAAGGCTCGATGTGGCCACATCCGGAGACAGAGAGGTCCAGAGGACCCTCATGCAGCTGCTGTCCGAGCTGGACGGCTTCACCCCGACCAGCGACGTCAAGATCATCGGCGCCACCAACAGGCCCGACATCCTTGACGATGCCCTGCTCAGGCCCGGGAGGTTCGACAGGATAATCGACGTCGGCCTGCCCGACGAGGACGGAAGGGCCCAGATCTTCCAGATCCATCTGGCCCACATGAATGTGGACCCCGATATATCCGCCAAGAAGCTGGCCGACATGACCGAAGGCGTCTCCGGTGCCGAGATCAAGAGCATCTGCACCGAGGCTGGGATGCTGGCCATCCGCAACGACCGCGACCATGTGACCCAGGAAGATTTCAACGACGCCAGGGACAAGGTCCGCGAAGCGGGAAGGAACAAGACCAAGCCCGCACCGGCATACATGTTCGGATGACCCGCCGGGGGCCCAGCCCCCTACGGCCTTCCGGATGCCCTACGGTTCTATATCATCATACATTCTTCATGTCCGCATGAGCTTTTGCAACAACTGCGGATGCTCGAACCCCGATTCCGGCCTGTTCTGCTGGAAATGCGGTTCGAAGCTTACAGGAGAGGGCGCGCCGTCCGAGTCCGTCGCCGAATCGGCTCCGATTATCGAGGAGTTTCCGGCACAGGCCGCGTCCTACGCGCCTGAGGAGCCTGCCGTTGAAAGTCCCATGGTCCAGGAGAGGCCCGCGTTCGACATCGCTCCTGCTGAACCCGCGTTCGAGGAATCGCCTGTGCAGGAAGCCGCCGAGGCACCGGCAGAACCGGTCGCCGAGCCGAGGCCCGAGCAGGTCGCCTTCGATACGCCTGGGGAACCGGCCCCTCGGCCGAGGAGCATAGACCTGGGCGGCCCCCGCACCGTCGATATGGGCATCGGAGCGGCCGTCGCCGCAGAGCCCGAGCCCCGCGCCCCTAAATTGAAATGGGGCTGCAGGACAAAGGACAGAAGCGCCGAGCCGAAGCCCGGGAAAGGGGCCCTGTCGGGTTCGTTCCTCTCGGACCCGTTCAACGCCAAGATCGTCGTGATGATGTGCGGGATCCTCTCGATCCTCATCGCATGCTACTGCATCTACGGATACAGAGGCACGTTCTCCCTCGACGGCGAATCGGGCAGGCTGTGGAGCATCCACGCCCTCGCGGCAGCAGGAGTGGACGGAATCTTCCCCAACGACCTGATGTCCGTCTGCATCGCGATCACAATGGTCGCCACCATCCTCGGAGCAATCAGGGTCCTGCCCTTCATGGGCGGGCTGGCCGGAATCGTGACCACCGCCCTGTACCACACAGCATCCCTCGGCAGCCTCGGCGAGATCCTGGGCGAATCCGTGAAGTGCACCATGTCCGCCGAGAGCCTCGCGATCCTCGTGGTCCTCTGGCTGGTCGTCATAGTTCTGTCTCTCTTGCAGGCAATCGCGCTGAAGTCCTACTCGGCTACGTGCGAAGACGAGCCCTATCCTCTTTTGAAGATCTGGTTCGGCAAGCTCTGATGAAAAACGGTGAAAAATGGTGGCGGGAGGGGGATATCCCCCTTGCCCGTCACTCCCTTTCGTTGTCCTCTCCGCCGAAGAACGTGAGCTGGGATGCGGCGTAGATCTCCTCCAGCCCCGTCCCGTCCTGCGCGGAGACGGCCCTTATCTCTCCGAACACGCCGGTGTTCTCCATCGCCTTGAAGAGCTCCATCCCGACGACGGTCTGCGGGAGGGAATCCGAATCCAGAAGGTCCCCGTAGAGGACGTCCGGCACGGAGTACCAGTCGAGCATCCTCTGCTCGTCGTCATCCGACAGCGTGTCTGCCTTGGACAAGAGGTTCAGCATGGGGAGCTGGAGCCTGAACTGCACCAGGGCGCCCAGGGTCATGGCCGAGATGAACCCGTTCGGCGTGCGGCAGAGAGACGGGTCGGAAAGGTAGACTATCATGGAGTCCTGCCTCCCGAACGCCCTGACCGTGATCTCGGATGACTCCCTGAACGCGAACAGCTCCAGCTGCCCGGGGGTGTCTATCAGGACATAGTCGGTCTTGTAGGTGGATACCACCTCCATCATCTTGTTGATGTTCACGGCCATGAGATCTGCGGCCACGATCTGGGCCCCGTTGGGCCCCAAAGAGTACTCCTGCATGACCTCGTCCAGGGAGATCCATTCCCTGATGTCCACATCGGGCTCGTAGGGGAGCGTGTCTGCCCCGGGATCCATGTTGACGACGATAGCATCCACTCCGGCGTCCTCCATCCACTCCTTGTACGCGCCCACGAGCGTGCTCTTCCCGCTGCCCGCAGTTCCGACAAAAAACACATTCTTCACCATTTCACGCTCCATTCGGCATGAGCCACAGGCCTGCATCGAACGAAACCAATTTAATGACTGGGATACCTCCGCCTGTCATGAATGTGAGTTTTCGCAACCCCGGGCCGTTCGCGGCCATCGGATTCCTTGCGGCATTCGCGCTGGCAGTGATCGTCACTGTCGCCATCAACGCGGACGCCAGCTGGGTTTACGGGGAGAGCAAACTGTCTGACCTCGGCATCTCCGATGTCGATCTGACAAAGAACCTCTTCAACTACGGATGCATAATCGTCGGTGTCCTCACCGTCATCTTCGGAATCGGCAAAGCCTTCTCCGAGACCGGATGCAACCGCGCCTGCGGATGCATCATCGCCATCGCGGCCGTCTTCATGATCCTCATCGGATTCGTGCAGGCCGACTTCGGCAACGGGAACACCCACGACGCCGCCGCGCTCATCGCATATGTATTCATGTTCGCCGCCATGGCCCTTTCCGCCGTCGGCGACTGGAAGGACGGGTCCAAGCTCAACGCAGCCCTCAGCGGCATCCTCATCCTGATCATCATCGGGTGCCTCGTCGGAATGGACATCGAGAAGGTCCAGGTCATCGCCCTCGCCTGCGGCATCGTCTGGATGCTCGGCGTCAGCGCCAAGATGACCTTCGACTCCAGGAAGGTCGCCTGATCGGTCCAACAATCAAGGAAGGAATCAATATGGCAGCTATGCCCAGCAAAATGGTATTCGGAATCGGCCTCGGCTTCCTCGGCGGCATCATCGCCCTGGCAGCAATGGCCTATTCCTGGGACGGAACAGTAGATTGCATGCCCCTCGTAGGCCTGAACATGCTCGTTGCAGCCATGTTCTTCGCCACCGCAGGGACGTTCACCAAGGTCACCCCTGTCGCAGGGAACACCGTCGTCGTCATCGCAGCTGTCTGCGAGGCGATGGTCATCCTCTCGATGCTCTACGAGGCCACCTTCGTTTGGGTGAACCTCATCCTCGCCGTCATCGGCGCGGCCTGCATCCTCATCGGAGCCTGCCCCACTGTTTCCAAGTGGGTCGACGCCCAGAGGATCTGAAATCCTTTCAACGGGCCCGCAAGGGCCCATCGCTTCTTCCTACTATTTATCCAGTAAATACCCCTATCCAGGTAGGTTTAAATCGGTGACAGCATTCAACCCCCCATGGATGAGAAGTTCTCCTTCGCGCTCAGGAAGCTTGCCCTGCTGGGCGCAATGGACGATTACATCGCAATCTCCTCCAGAGAGCTGGGCGACGCGCTCGAGATGAGCCAACAGTCGGCATCCAAGAGGATCCTGGAGCTGCTGGATGAGAAGTACATCGTCCGCGACCTCGGGGCGCGCAGACAGCGCATCAAGATCACCCAGAAGGGGATCGACGACCTGAGGCGGGAGTACAGCGAGTACCGCAGGATCTTCGAGCTCACCGACCACATAACCCTCCACGGCAGCGTCGTCTCCGGGATGGGAGAGGGCGGATACTACATCTGCCAGGACAAGTACATGTCCCAGTTCGAGTCCAAGCTGGGCTTCAGGCCCTTCCAGGGCACGCTCAATGTCCGCGTGGACCCGGAGGACGTCGGGAAGCTCGACATGGTCAGGAGCGTCGCCGGCATAACGATCGACGGGTTCTCCAGCGAAGGCCGCAGCTTCGGAGACGTGCTGGCGTACAAGGCTAAGATCCGCAACATCGACTGCGCCATCGTGGTCCCGGAGAGGTCCCATTACATCGACACGATCGAGATCATCTGCCAGTACCACCTCAGGAGGACCCTGAGCCTCGAGGACGGCGACAGCGTCGATGTGAAGATCTCGCTCTGACCGTTGCAGTTCTCCGGGATACGAGGTATGCCGGGGGACTCCCCGGCGATTATTGAGAAACGGCCCATAGGGCCGATGGAATCAGTTTGTCAAAGAGTCGATGACGGACTGGAAGATAGCCTTCCCGTCGCCGTCCTCCTCCACGAAGCCCCTTGTCCAGTCGGGATGCGTGAACCTTGTGATGACACGCTCCGGATGGGGCATCATGCCCATGACGTTCCCTGCGGGGTTGCAGATGCCTGCGATGTCCGATGGTGAGCCGTTGGGGTTCCAGGGGTAATCGGCGTCCGATCCGTCGGGACGGACGTAGCGGAAGACGACCTGGTCGTTGTCCTCCAGCTTCTGGACGAAGTCGGGGTCCATGCTCATCAGCTTCCCTTCCGCGTGGGCAGAGGGGATCATGAGCATCCTCTTCTCGGGGATGTCCTTGGTGAATATGCACTTCCCGCGGTTGTCATTGCGGAGCACGGTGGGACGGCACTCGAACCTTCCGGAATCGTTGGTGTACAGAGCGGCAGTGGGCCTCTCCGTCATCACGTCGTCCGATGCAGGCAGCAGCCCCATCTCCACGAGGATCTGGAACCCGTTGCACACACCGATGACAGGCTTCTCGGACTCGACGAACCTCCTGACCTCGGATCCTATCCCGGCCTTTATCCTGGCGCCGAAGATCGCTCCCGCACGGACGTAGTCTCCCGCGGAGAACCCTCCGGGGAAGGCAAGGATGTCGTAGTCTTCCAGATCCCTGCACATGCCTGCGGGGGCCTGCTTGATGAGCTGCTTGAGGTGGACCTCCTCGGCCTGTGCGCCGACGGCCCTGAAGGCCTCGGCCATCTCGTCCTCGCAGTTCGTTCCCTCTATCCTGATGACGCACACCTTGATGTCGCCGGCCTTCATTCCGCAGCACCTCCCATGATCTTCCAGATAGGGTCGTTCCAGGCGGCCCTCATCTCCTCCACCGGGACGATGGTCCCGTTGTCCTTTATCTTGAGGCAGTCGCCCTTGGTTATCCCCAACAGGGTGGCGTCCGCGCCCATGATCTCGGTGAACCTGGTGACGTCCATGCCGTCGACCTCCACTATCCACCTGGTGTTGCTCTCGGAGTAGAGCTTGCGCCTGAGGTCGGACATGTCTATGCCGGACAGGTCGATCTCCGCGCCGATGTGCCCGGAGATGCACATCTCCGCCACGGCTACGGCTATGCCTCCATCGGAGCAGTCGTGGCAGGACAGGACCAGGCCCTCGCCCATGGCCTTCAGCAGCTCGTCCATGCACCTCTTGAGCTGTGCGACGTCGACTCCGGGGACTGCGCCCTTCTCTCCGCCGAACTTCCTGAACAGCAGGGACATGCCCATCTCGTCCTTGGTCTTCCCGACCACGAAGATGCAGCTGCCGACCTTCTTGAAGTCTGCTGTGACGGCCTTCCTCAGATCGTCGATGAGTCCGCATCCGAGAATCATCGGAGTGGGCAGGATGTGGTGCCCGCCGGGGGCCTCGTTGTACAGGCTGACGTTTCCGGAAGGTATGGGGATGTTCAGCTCCCTGGCGATCTCGCCGATGCCGCGGACGGCCTCCCTGAACTCTCCGAGCCTCTCGGGCTTCTCCGGGTTGCCGAAGTTAAGGCAGTCGGTGAACGCGTTGGGCTTGGCGCCCACCGCGACCAGGTTCCTGCAGGTCTCGTCGATGCAGGACATCCCGCCCTTGTAAGGATCCCCTTCTGTGAACCAGGGGTTGCATCCGATGGCGGCGGCCAAGCCCTTCCAGCTGTCATGGACGGGCCTGAGCACGGAAGCGTCTCCGGGGCCGGTCTCGTTCAGGGGGCCGACCATCGGGTGTATGACTGTGGAAGCGCGGACCTCGTGGTCGTACTGCCTGATCGCCCACTCCTTCGACGCCACGTTGGGGTCTGACAGGAGGGACAGGATGACATCCTTGTCGGAGGGCAGCTGAGGGAACTTCTCCCCGGCCTTGGTGCTGACTTCGGGGAGCACGTAGGGCCTGTTGTAGACCGGCCCTCCGGTGAGGAACTCCAGGTCCATGTCGAATATGGGCTCGCCGTTCCAGAACAGGCGGGTGCGCTTCTGGCCGGTGGTCCTGGCGACAGGCGTGGCCAGCACGTCCCACATCTCGAAGATCTCCAGCACGGCATCGACGTTCTCGGGCTTGCAGGTGCACATCATGCGCTCCTGGGACTCGGAGACCCAGATCTCCCAGGGGGCCAGCCCGGGCTCCTTCAGCGGGACCTTCTCCAGGTCCACGTCGGCTCCGCAGCCGGCGTCCAGGGCCATCTCGCCCACGACGCAGCTCAGGCCTCCTCCGCCCAGGTCCTTCATCCCGGTGATGAGATGCTTGGCGTTGACCTCGAAGCAGGCGTGCATGACGGGCTCCTTGGTGATGGGGTCTCCCAGCTGGACCGCCCCTCTGGAATCGTCCTCGGATGTTGCGGTCAGGTCCGCGGAGGCGAAGTTGACCCCGTGGATGCCGTCACGGCCGGTGCGCCCGCCGATGAGGATCATGACCTCTCCGGGGCCTCCGGCGTAGTTCTTGGCCAGGTCGGCCCTCTTCACGATGCCTAGGCAGGCCACGTTGACCAGGCAGTTGCCGGTGTACTTCTCGTCGAAGAAGAACCCGCCCGTGATGGTGGGGATCCCGACCCTGTTCCCGTAGTCCCTGATCCCCGACACGACGCCGTTCACCAGGTACCGGGGGTGCTTGACTCCCGGAGGGAGCTCGCCCTTGCGGTCGATGGGGCCGAAGCACAGCGGATCGGCAAGGCCTATGGGCTGGGCTCCCATGCACACCACGTCCCTCAGGATGCCCCCGATACCTGTGGCCGCGCCTCCGTAGGGCTCGATCGCGGAAGGATGGTTATGGCTCTCGATCCTCAGAGCGTATCCGTAATCGTCGTCGAACACCATGACCCCGGCGTCCCCTCTGGAGAGGATGTCGTCGCGGTCCAGCCCGAACACGAACTCCTTCAGTATGGGCTTGGAGCTCTTGTAGCAGCAGTGCTCGCTCCATGCCTGTCCCAGGGCCTGGAGCTCCACATCGGTGGGGTTCCTGCCCTCTTTCGCGAAATAGTCCCTGACGCGCTTCATCTCGTCCAGGGAGAGCCCCAGCGACATGTCCGCAGAAACAGCGGACAGGACATCGTCCGAAGCGTCCAGGATGGCGACGTCGTACAACGGGAAGGGGACGTCGCGCTTGATCATCGGCCCGGTCATCGCGATCGCCTTACCGTGACGCTGTAGTTCTGGATGACGGGGTTGGCCAGGAGCTTCCTGCACATCTCCTCGCCCATGGCCACGGCCTTGTCCGCGGGAGCGTCCAGCTCGACCTCGAACAGCTTTACCGTCTTCACGGAGGAGATCCCCTCGAATCCCAGGGACTCCAGGGTCTTGTGGGTGTTCCTGCCCTCGGGGTCTGCGACGCCCTTCTTGAGCTCGATTCTGATTTCGATGACTGTCATTGCGGATGCCATCGCTGGGGCCCCATATTAACTTGCGCGTGCGCGCGCAATCTTAATCATCCCCGGACCTGTACGGAAAGGCGATGACAGGTTCCATCGTCCTCAGGGTCGCCATGGCGCAGAGGCAGTCGGAGGCGGGCTACGGCCGCGCCAGGATAGACAACGGTTCGCGGGCGGCGCTCGGCGTGGACATAGGGGACACCATAGAGATCGTCGGCAAGAGGGCCGTCGTGGCCAAGGTGTTCAAGTGCGACGCGGAGAACGAGGGCAGGGGGATGATCTTCATCGACGGGCTCACGAGGACCAGCGCCGGCGTCAGCGTGGACGAGAGCGTCACAGTCAGGAGATGCGAGCCCAAGCTGGCGGAACAGGTCGTCCTGGCACCTAACATCCCCGACGGGAAGAAGATCAGGTTCGAGCCCGGGATCGAGGAGATGTTCCTCAAGGGCCTGATGGCCCGGCCGCTGGTCTCTGGGACCGATCTGATCGTCCCGAACATCGCGCTGATGGGGAACAGGTCCATATTCACGGTCGTGTCCACCGTGCCCCAGGGGCCGGTGATCGTCTCCGGCTCCACCAGGATCGTCCTGAAGGACGGCAGCGCGAAGAAGGAGAAGGCCAAAGGCACAGCGACAAGGCAGCAGATCACCTACGACGACGTCGGAGGCCTGGACGACGAGCTCAAGCGCATAAGGGAGATGATAGAGCTCCCGCTGAAGCATCCTGAGCTGTTCGACAGGCTCGGCATAGGCGCCCCCAGGGGAGTCCTGCTGTACGGCCCTCCGGGAACGGGGAAGACTCTCATAGCCGAAGCCGTGGCCAACGAGTCCGGGGCATCGCTCTTCTCGGTCAGGGGCCCGGAGATCATGGGGCAGTACTACGGCCAGAGCGAGGAGCGCCTCCGCGACATATTCCAGGAGGCGTCCCAAAGCACCCCCAGCATCGTCTTCCTGGACGAGATAGACTCCATAGCTCCCAACAGGGACTCCGTCTACGGGGAGGTGGAGAGGAGGGTCGTGGCCCAGCTTCTGACCCTCATGGACGGCCTGGGCGACAGGGGGAACGTGATAGTCATCGGAGCGACGAACAGGGAGGACTCCATAGACCCCGCCCTCCGCCGCCCCGGAAGGTTCGACAGGGAGATCGAGATCGGCGTCCCCGGCAGGAAGGGCAGGCGCGACATCCTGGACGTGCACACCAGGGACATGCCCCTGGACGGGTCCGTGAACCTGGACGCCCTCGCCGCGATGACCCAGGGCTTCGTGGGAGCGGACCTCGCCGCACTGTGCAGGGAGGCGGCTATGCACTGCCTCAGCACCCGCATGAGGGAGATGGACCTGGACAAGCCCGTGCCCTCTCAGATACTCGAGAACATGAAGGTCTCCATGGACGACTTCACCGAGGCCCTCAACGACGTGGAGCCCAGCGGCATGAGGGAGGTCCTGGTGGAGATCCCCAAAGTCTCATGGTCCGACGTGGGCGGGCTGGACGATGTCAGAAGGGAGATCTCAGAGATGCTCGTGCCAGAAGAAGGCAACAGCGCCTACGACAGGCTGGGCATAAGGCCCGGGAAGGGCGTGCTGCTCTACGGCCCTCCCGGCACCGGGAAGACGCTCATCGCCAAGGCTGTGGCCAACGAGTCCGGGACCAACTTCATCTCCGTGAACGGCCCGGAGGTCGCCAGCAAATGGCTGGGCGAGAGCGAGAGGGCCATACGCCAGATATTCAAGCGCGCCAAGCAGATGGCTCCCTGCATCATATTCTTCGACGAGATAGACTCCATAGCGCCCGTGCGCGGCGCGGGAGACAGCTCTTCATGGGAGAGGGTGGTGGCCCAGCTCCTGACATCCATGGACGGGGTGGAGAGCATGAAGAACGTCACCGTCATGGCCGCCACCAACAGGCCGGACATGATCGATCCCGCCCTGCTCAGGCCCGGGAGGTTCGACAGCCTGATCCTCGTGGGAAAGCCCGACGAAGCGTCCCGTCTCGCGATCCTGAAGGTGCAGACCAGGGACATGCCGTTGGAGGGCGTGGACCTTGGGAGCATCGCCTCGGTCACCGACGGATATGTTGGCGCGGACCTGGCCGCATTGTGCAGAGAGGCCGCCCTTTGCGCCTACCGCAGGGACCGCGGAGCGGAGAAGGTCACATCATCGGATTTCTCGGCCGCGCTTGAGCGTGTCGGCCCTTCAGTGGACGATGCGATCCTGAAGGGATATGCGAGCATGGGCCGCGACATGAAGAAGCGCAGGACCGGATGGGACAACGTGCCGTTCTACGGATGATCAGAGGTCCTTGGCCATGTAAGGCAGATCCTCTGTGAAGCCGAGGGACCTGTAGTAGCCTCTGACGCCGACGCCGCTGGTCACCCTTATGCGGCTCCTCCCGGCTTCGACGGCGATGCGCTCGGCTTCGGACACCAGCCTCCTGCCGTAGCCCCTGTGCTGCCAGTCCTCCCCCTCGTCGCCGATGGAAGCGACCCTTCCGAAGACCTTCAGCTCCCTTATCGTCGCCTCGGGGTTGGAGTCGAGCCTCACGCGGATGTAGCCGACGATTGCGTCTTCGTACTCCAGCGCGACGAAGTGCTCCGTGCCTCCGCACGCCTCGTAGACCGTGTCCTTCAGGACAACGCGGTCAGGATCGTCCAGGGAAGTGCCGCGATGGCCCACCTCCCTGCAGCGGATGCATCTGCATTCCATGCCGTGCTCCGACATGTATCCGCCCACGAGCTGGCGGATGTTGCTCTTGTGTATCCCGGCGGAGATCTCGGTCACGGGGATGTCCCTCTGGATGCGCTGTATCCTCACATATTCCGGCACAACGGCCTTCATCTGCGACAGAAGCGGGACGGCGGTCTCCTCCAGATATGGAGAGTAGTCTCCGGCCTCCCACATGTCGTAGAGCTTCGTGCCGGCGACCACCAGCACGGGATAGAACTTCAGCATGTCCGGCCTGAAATCGGGATCGTCGAATACCCTCCTGAAGCACTTCAGGTCGTTCTCCGGAGAGGATCCGGGAAGCCCGGGCATCATGTGATAGCACACCTTCAGGCCGCGGTCGCGGCAGTTGCGGGTGCATTCCCTGACCTCCGCGATCCCGTGCCCGCGGTCGACGCCGCGCAGGACATCGTCGTCGAGGATCTGGACCCCCAGCTCCACACGGGTGGCCCCGAGGCGCATGACGCGGTCGATCTGCTCCGGCGTGAACACGTCCGGGCGCGTCTCGACGGTGAGCCCGACGCAGCGGTGCTCGGAATCCTCGTTGAGCCTCTGGGCCTCCTCCAGCGTGGTGGAGTCGTGACCGTTCAGGGCATCGAAGCACCTGCGGACGAACCATTCCTGATATTCGGGCTCCCTGCTGGTGAAGGTGCCGCCCATGATGATCAAATCTATCTTGTCGGTCTTGTGTCCGATCTCGGTCAGCTGTGTCACCCTGTCCCTGACCTGCATCCACGGGTCGAAGGCGTTTCTTCCGGCCCTACGGGCCGCAGGCTCCTTCCCTGTGTACGACTGGGGGGAGTTGTTCCCTACGCCCCCTGGGCAGAACGCGCAGCGCCCGTGGGGGCAGTCGTGGGGCGAGGTCATCACGGCGACGACGGCCACTCCGCTGATGGTGCGGGTGGGCTTCTTCAGAAGGAGCGGCGTGAGGAGCTTCCTGTCCTCCGGGAGCACGTTCGCCAGGACATCCGAGTTCGGAGGGACGTCGCCGAAGCCGTACTTCTTGCAGAGCTTCAGCTTGAGGTTCTGAAGGGAATCGCGGTCCTTGACCTTCCCGGTCTTGACCGCGTCGATGAGCTCCTCCGAGAAGAGGGCTATCTGCGGATCAGCCATAGAACACGTTTCCGGGATCCGCTTTCTTCGACGTGCTGGACTGCTCTGGAGCGCTCTCCAGCTGGTCCATGCAGACGATGGCGGACGAGCTGACGAGCCTGGTCACGTCTCCGACCTCGAACACGAGGGCGGTGTCGGACGCCACGGCGCAAAGGCCCTTGTAACGCCCTTTGAACGTCTGGCAGTCATCGGTAGTGCGCCTCCAGGTGACTTCGAACAGCGCGCCGGGGGATAAAATGAAATCATCTGACATCGGGATCGCCTCTGCCTCTTGAGCTCCTGGAAATGGGCGATTGTCTTGCGATAGTTCTCCATGGCCATGCTCACGTTGGCCTCGGCGAAGCTCCAAGCCTTGGTAAGGTCGCCGAATCTTATGCGGTAGCCCTTCTTGGACTGGCCCTCGTACTCCACGTCCATGACCTCCAGCAGGTCCATCGACTTCAGCTTGTTGATGTGCCTGTAGATCGTGGGCTTGGTGGTCCCGAGCAGCGCGGCCAGCTCTTCCACGGCCCACGCCTTATCGGGATATTCCATCAGATAGTCCATGAACATCCTGTACGGCACGCTCTCCCTGACCGAGATTGCATCCGTCTTGGGATCGTATCCCTTTGGGATGTAGCCTATCTGGACCAGGAAGGTCTCTGCGACGACATTGACATCGTCCACGCCCACCATAGGGACGTTGCTGACCACCTGCATTTCGAACATCGGAGCACCTGAGCCTGTAAAAGTTAAGCTCCTATTTTAACAAATCTGGCGAATCGATCAGATCAGGTCCTTGAGCCTGTCGATGGCCAGAAGGATGCTGGTCGTAGGTATCACGCGGGACACGGGGATGGAGATGATCTTCTCCACGGTCGGCGCGACGATGGGCGCGCAGACGACTCCGAGGGCCCCGTCGCGCTCCGCACGGACGGCCGCGATGATGGCGTCCTCCACGGTGGATACAGGATACTCCCTGAGCGTCACGGTGAGGCCGCCGCCCATGTCCACGGTCCTCGGCAGCACCTCCAGGACGGAGCTGTAGGCGATGACGGCGATGAAGTGCGAGCCTTCCGGCTCGGACAGCAGCCTCAACGCCTTGATGACCTGGCGGACCGTCTTGAGGTTGGGCTCACGCTTGTCCTCCAGGATCTTGTACATCGTGCTCTGGGATATCCCCGAGAGCTGGCAGAACTCGTTGAGGGACATGTTCAGCTCGTCCGCCAGAATGCTCCTGAAGGCCTTCTGGAAGCCTCCGTCCTCCCTCAGCATCCCGGATATCAGGTCCTGAACGGTCACCTCGTTCCCCTCACGTATGCCGCGGCGGCGGTGCCTGCGACGCATCCCTGGCCGACGGCCCTGGCGACCTGCCACGGCCTCCCGGTCACGTCCCCGCATGCGAACACGCCGGGGACCTCGGTAGAGCAGTCTGCCCCGACCTTGATAGTGTCGTCCATCTCGGGCATGACGTCCAGGTCCATGGCCAGATCGGCCGCGGACCTTGCGCCCAGCTCTATGAAGACCCCGTCAGTCGGGATGACGGTGCCGTCGTCCATGGTGACGGACTCGACCTTGTCTATCCCGTTTATGGAGATTGGCTTCGAATGGACCATGCGGACCCCTGCGGACTCCGCGGCCCTGACCAGCGACGGCTCGGCCTCCAGGTCCCAGAACGCCCAGGACGTCTCAGACGCGTAGCGGGTCATCATCTCGGCGGACGCGGCCGCTTCGGAATCGTTCCCGACTATGACGGCCCTGCGCCCCTTGTAGAAATTGCAGTCGCAGACGGCGCAGTAGCTGACGCCTTTGCCGAAGAGGTCCTTCTCCCCAGGGACGCCCAGCTTCCTGCGGGAGATGCCGGTGGCCAGGATGACGGCCTTGGAATGCACCTCGGTGCCGTCCTCGATCACGGCTATGAACCCGTTGTCCGCCTTGGAGCAGGACATGACGTTCTGCCCTAGGACCGCCGCGCCGGAGGCCTCGGCCTGGGCCATGCCGCGGGCCAGGAGGTCGTCTCCGGAGACGGGTGGAGAACCGAAGTAGTTGTCCACCTCCGCGCCGGATATGGCGCTGGCCGAGGGCTTGCCTGCCACAGCCACGGACATCTTGCCGCGGGCTGCGTGCACCGCGGCCTGCAGCCCTGCCGGGCCGCAGCCGATGATCAGGATGTCTGCGTCCATGTTCAGAGGCCGTTGACGTAGGCGATGATGTCGTCCTTGGGCCTCAGGCCGACAAGGGAGTCCACCAGGACCTTGTCCTTGAAGACCAGGAGGGTCGGGATGGCGTTGATGTTGAACCTGACGGCGATGCCCTGGTTCTCATCGGTGTTGAGCTTTGCGACGCCGACCTTGCCGGCCAGCTCCTCCGCGACCTCCTCGATTATGGGGCCCATGCGCCTGCAGGGTCCGCACCAGGGGGCCCAGCAGTCCACGATTGCGATGCTGTTGGACTCCACGAAGGAGTCGAAGTTCGATTCGTTGAGCTCGGTAACCATGTTATCGGCTCCTGTATCTGCGGACTCCGTAATTAGTGTGTCGGAAGACGCCGGGAACAACCCGCCCGGCGCCTCCGTTGAAAAGAGATCTCACCTGCTGCAATTGGACAGGTCGTGCCTGTCTATCAGCGTCAGGTACGGGTACTCGCCCAGGATGGATGCCATGCAGTCCAGGTCCTCGCCGTAGAGCTCCGAGAGCTCCCTGTGGAGGGCCTCGATCCTGTCGGCTCCCCTGTCCGCGCCCTTGGTCCTGAGCTTCGTAACGGAATGCATGTGGTCCACGACACGGTTGTCGCTGACCAGGTTGTCCGCGTGGGCGACGATCTTCTCCTCCAGCGTGCGGGGCATGTAGTCGCCCGCGGGGAGGCCCATCTCGTCCACGTCCTCCTGGTCCAGCCCGGCCCCGGTGTGCTTGCGCACGATATCGACGAGCTCCTGCGGGAACCCTTGCTCGCTGAGGATCTGGGACCCTATGTACGCATGCATGATCGAATGGTCCACGGACCTTCCGATGTCGTGGAGCAGCGCTCCGGCGAGCACCAGGTCGCGGTCAGCGCCCTCGATGCGGGAGACCATCTCCTTGGCCACGGCCTCGACGGTGCAGCAGTGGATGACCACCCTGCGCTTGCAGCCCGCATTTATCAGGAGCTCGACGCATTCGTCCTCATTCGGGATGATGCTCGACAACGGTCTTCCCCCTCTCGTTGGGAACGACTTCCAGCTCTCCTCCGCGGTCGGAGTAGAGCGCCTTGCCCTCTGTGAACCTGTCCAGGAATATCGCCAGGGCGGCGATCTCGGAATGGGGCTGATTGCCCACGGAGATGTTGAAATCCGCTCTCTGGTAGACCTCGGCAGGGACCTTCTCGGCTCCCACGACGATCATTATGTCCTCGTCGCGGGGGATCTTCGGCAGGGCTTCGTCGACCCTCTGGCCGTACATCGTCAGGTGGACGACCTTACCGTTGAAACCGCGGATGGCCTCCTTCCAGCTGACGCCCGTCTTTATCGAATAGTCTCCTCCGAACCTCTGCACGACGCTACGGATGTTCTCCTCGAGCACGGGATCCTCAGTGTCGACGTAGATCCCCTTGGCTCCCAATGCGCGCGAAGAAAGCGCAACGTGAGTCGTCACCCTCTTGTCGCGTTCCGGACGATGGCCAATCCTCATTATCCAGATATCTGCCATCTGCTTACTCTTCGTGGATGAGTTCAATCCTGTGCCCGCGATAATCCATCTTGACGGACCTGCGAACAAGGCTCTTCAGCATGGTGGACGTGAGTCCCAGAGACTCAGCCACGTCGCCGGAGAACCTGCCGTCCTTGCCGACCTGCTCCAGGATCTTGTCTTCGATCTCGGCATATTCCGTGTCGCTCATCATGGCGGCCGTCAGGACATCGCTGATCTCGTAGACGGGCCACTGGGCGTTGATGCTGAACGAGGTGTAGTATGTGTGGTACGATTTCTCGGGATATCCGCCGTTCTTGGACATCCAGCGGGTCTCGACGAGCTTCATCTTCTCGAAGAAGATGATCGCATCCCTGCCTTCGGGGCCGAATTTCTCCTCGATCTCGTCGGCAGTCCTCCACTCCAAGGTCACCTCTTTCAGAACATCCCTTTTGACGGGAGTATCAACGGACCTTAGCATAGGCACAAGCTCAGAAGGCTCGTTGATGACCTTGATTCTATTCATGTTTATACTTCATGTCATAAAAGGTATATAATGGATGTTCGGGGGACGGAGCATCTGGCAAACCTTTAATACGGATATCCTTGATTCCGACACAATGAAAGAGAAACAGCCCGAACTGAGATGGCAGTGCCTCAACTGCTACAGGACCTTCAGGGGACCTGATGCAGAGCAGAAGGCCCTCGACTGTTGCGGTTCCGTCGTCCAGGGATGGTGGGCCAACTACAACAAGTGGGGCAAGCAGAAGTGGTACGGTCGCTGAACCGCATTTCCCAACCCCTTTCCTTTTACAATCTCTTATCGGAGATTGACTGTGCGAGGCGACTATGACATCCAACAAGGACCCTCTGGGATCAATCTCCGATGAGATCGAGCTTCTCGAGCGCCATATCTCTATCCTGAAGACGGTGCGCGACAATCAGCCGATAGGGCTGATCAGGCTCTCCGAGATGACGGACATACCGAAGCACAGGGTCCGCTACTCGCTTAAGCTGCTGGAGCAGCAGGGGATAATCATCCCGACAACGGACGGCGCCACAGTGTCGGACGGCTGCGACGAGTTCCTGCAGGACATCTCCGATCACATCGATGACATAGCATCGAAGATCGACACCCTCAGGAGCATGCTCTGACAGAGGAAATGGAAATCCGGACGGCAGAATACGCTGTCCGGATGTTTCACGGCTTCAGATGAAGCCTATGACCTTGGACGTAGTCTCGACCATCACGGTGTCGAGCCCGAAGTCGGTCTTGATCTTGTTCGCGAGGTCCTTCACGAAATCGTATGTGGTGTGGGCCATTATGAACACGAGGGTCTGCTGGCCCTTCACGACGGAGCCGTCGTCGGCCTTGTATCCTCCCTCGCCCCAATAGCAGGTGTATCCGTAGCCGCCATCAGTGGCGATCTTCACGGCCGCATCCATCAGAGCGTTCTTCTGATCCTCGGTCGCATCGGAATCCATCCCGAAGAACAGGGTGTACTCGTCCGACGCCCCGTTGTCCTTCCCGTCATTCTGGAAGGACTTATAGAGAGAAGCGACGGACAGGATCAGCACTAGGACCAGGACGACCACTGTGATCTTGCTCAGCGTATCAGCTTGCATGGATGCATTCAGGATGTCAGCCGATATAACAGTTTACGCTCATAGGAGCCGCGAGCACCACACATGTAGTGACAAAGGCGGACCGATGACGAATCGGCGCGAACGAACAATATGAGAAGACAAGAGTGGGCCCGCCCAGATTTGAACTGGAGTTACGTGCACCCCAAGCACGAAGGATACCAAGCTACCCCACGGGCCCACAAAACGGGGATTGAGTTCTTGTTAAAAAAGTTGACGGTTCCAGAGGTGCATGTGGCACCTCCGGAGCCGTTCGTTTTCATCCGAGCGGAGCAATCTCCTTTATGAGGTCGGCATGGGAGACGATCATCCTGCGGCAGCAGTATCTCTCGAAGCCGAGATCATCGAGGACCGCTTTCGGGTCCTCGCCTGCGTTCACGCGCTGAACATACACCGGATAGGCCGATCCGACGACCTTTCCGCATGTGAAACATCTCACCGGTATTATCATGCCAAAGCCTCAACGGTAGGATTTCTGCTTCTTTGCACGGGCACCAGGTCCAAGAGGGTTCTTGGGCAGCTTGCGCCTGTCGTCGTTGATGATGAGGGTCCTGTCGTAAGACCTGAACACGGCCTCGAGCTCGTCGTCCTTGTAGAACTCGACGAGTCCCCTGGCGATGGCGGTCCTTGCGGCAGTGGCCTGTCCCATGACTCCGCCGCCGTTGACGGTGACGGAGATATCGACGTTCTGGGCCTTCTCGGGCACGAGTCCGAGGGGCTCCATGATCTTGAGCTTCGCGAGCTCGGGGGTGAAGACCTCGATGGGGACCTTGTTGATGGTCACCCTGCCG